>JAEUIL010000064.1 GCA_016794255.1 Planctomycetaceae bacterium
CCGACGCCACGAAGTTCGTCACGCTCAGATCGTGCTTGAGCAACTCCTCGAAGAACAACTCCGTCTCGCGAATCATCGAGACCTTGAGGGCGTGATCGAATTCGGGGTACAGAATATGACTCGGTTCGGTGGCGTCGATCTCGCGCAAGCCGAGCCATTGGCCGACAAAATTGTCGGTGAACGCGACTGCCTTGGGATGCTTGAGCAGCCGTTCGACTTGCTCGCGCAGCACGCCGGGCTCGTGCAACTTGTTCTGCTCAGCCAGCGTGAACAATTCCTCGTCGGGCATCGTGCTCCAGAAGAAATACGACAACCGACTGGCGAGCGCGAAGTCGTTGAGCTGGCCCGGGTTCTCACGCAGGAACAAAAACTCGGGCGACATCAGCACACCCTTGAGCGCGGCACGGATCGCTTGCTCGAACGTGTACTGGCCCGCCAAGTTCTTCTCGACGATGTCGACGAACGGTTTCACATCGGCATCGGTCACCGGTCGCCGGAATGCCCGACGGGCAAACTTGCGCACGATCTGGTCCGCGTCCACGAGCGGATTATCCGAAGTCACCTCGACGCGCGTACTTTGGTTGAACGCCGGAGCTTTCTTCTGCGGCAGTTCGCCGAACAACCGGCGATGACTCTCAGGCGGCCAGCTATCGTGCAGTGGTCCCTCGACTTCGATGTACTGCACGGCCAACCCCGGCCCTTCCCATTTGTCAGCGCCGGTCTGTTTCACGGTGTTAGCCCCGGCCAGACCATACGGAAGCAAAGAGATGGTCGTTTTCGGCTCGATGTGTTGTACGAACTCGACGACGCGCGGCGCGTTGGGTGGCCCGTCAAAATAGCCGACCAACCCGCTCTTGCCGGTCAATCGCGTTCGGCCGGCCGTCACGCGATACGGGATCGGCTTGCCCGCGCTTTGATAGCCCGAGGCCGAGATGCGAAAGCGATACAACCCACCGTCGGGCGGATAGAACGGCGAGAAAATGACGTTGTGCCATTCCGACGAACAGAAGCAGACCACCGCGTCGTCCAGATGACGATAGACGCTCTCGGTCGTGCGTTTGACGACATACGACTCGGCGATGCTGTAGCGCTGAGCGATCTGCTTCGGCGGGTCGGGTCGATTGCAAATCGCTTCGTTCAGCGCGAGGTCAGCCGCCTCGAGATACCGTTCCATCAAGAACGACGAGGTGTGCAACGCGGCTCCGGCGTTGTCAAAACCGTTGGCCATGCCGTC
The DNA here is from genome assembly GCA_016794255.1 of Planctomycetaceae bacterium. GTDB lineage: Bacteria > Planctomycetota > Planctomycetia > Pirellulales > PNKZ01 > JAEUIL01. Next base: position 1,235 of record JAEUIL010000064.1, read on the forward strand.
GCTCGGCAATTGCTCGCGTAGATTGATATGAATGCCGAACAGATCGCGAATCGTGTTCTCGTACTCGATTCTGTTCAGGCGACGCAACACCACTCGGCCATGCTCGGCGCGTTCGGCCGACTCGACAGCCTGGACGCGCTCATCGACCCACTTGGTGAGCGTCGCGATCTCGGCGACGGTCGGTCGCGGCTTGTCTTTCGGCGGCATCTCACCTTTGCGGACTCGTTCGATCAACCCGGTCCACAGCTGCCGCAACTCGTCCTTGGTCAAGTCGGGCGCGGCCTGATCGAGTCGCAAGTCCCCCTTCGGTTTGTCGCCCTGATGACACGCGACGCAATGCTTGACCAAGAACGGTCGGACTTGAGCGTCGAACTCTCCGGCGGTCGCCGCAACGGATGACGCCTCGGGAGGCGCGGCTGAGACGGACACACCACCCGCGAGCAGAACACACATCCATCCGAAAGTACGGATTAGCGCACACGACGACGGGGGCAGATTCAACATGGGGCGATGCTCGTTCTGCGGAGGCGGGCGAGTCGGCGGCAGAGGCCGACCGGGACGGGGCGAGTCTCTTTAGATTATCACAGCCCCGTGCGCGAAGCACGCCGAAACCAAACCGTAGCCGAACTCGCCCGAGTTCGGGTGGTGGCCGTATCGACGCTCACCCGAACTCTGGCGAGTTCGGCTACCTAGTCGTGTAATCTGCCTCATCACAATCGCCTTGACCAATCGCCCCCGGCACGCGAAGTTGAGGGCCCAACCAATCTCGTCACGAGTTGCTGCCATGTCCGATGCTTCGCCCCCCGCTGAATCGCCCACGTTCGAACGCTCACTCGCCGAACTGGAGACAATTGTCCGACAATTGGAAGATGGCGAAGTCGGGCTGGCCGAGGCGCTCGGGCGATATGAACAAGGCGTCAAGCTGCTCAAGCGATGTTATCAATGGCTCGAACGGGCCGAGCGCAAGATCGAGCTGCTCACGGGCGTCGATTCGCAAGGGAACCCGATCACGCAGCCGTTTGACGACACCGCCACTGCCGATCTCGAACAAAAGGCCCAGGCCCGTAGCAAGCGCCGCACGGCCCGGGGTACCAAGCCGGTCGAGGATTCCGAGCGTGAAGAGACGGGCGGATTGTTCTAGAACCGCCCCCCACGCAGGCAAAAAAGCTGGAAACCCGGCTGTGTCGCGACCGATCTTCGGTTATGATCGGCAGAGTTTGATGGATCGAAACTGGCTCGCATTCGACTCGACGAGGCTCGACCATGTTACGCGTACTCGGCGGCTGGCAATCAACGTGTAGCGGCTTCTCGCGACGGCATGTGTTGCAGGCTGGCGGTGCCGGTCTGTTCGGGCTCAATCTGCCGCAGTTGCTCGCGGCCGAGTCACAACATCCGCAGCGCCGCGCCACGGCCAAGAACGTCATCTTTCTGTTTCTGTTCGGCGGTCCGAGCCAGCTCGAAACCTTCGATATGAAGCCCGACGCCGTCGGCGATATTCGTGGGCCGTTCAAGCCGGTCGCCTCGCGAACGCCCGGTTTGCAGATCTGCGAGCATCTCGGGAAGCTGGCTCAGCTCTCGGACAAATTCTGCGTCGTGCGCAACATGTCGCACACGTTCAACGATCACAGCGGCGGCGGGCATTACATCCAAACCGGCAAGCGGTGGCACATTCCGATCGGCGGCGGCTTCAATCGCACCGACAAAGATTGGCCCTCGGTCGGCTCGATGGTCGACTATCTCGAGCAACGCAGCGGCCGTCAGCACGACGTGCCGAACTACATGTTTCTCCCCGCGCCGCTGGGCCATCTGCAAACGTACAAGGTGCGGCTCGAACGACCCGGCCAGTACGGCGGCTGGCTCGGTCGCGCGTATGATCCGCTCTCGACCGCCATCGGCAAACGCGATGACAAGGACAACCCGTTCTTCCGCGAGTGCACCGACGACGAACTCGACTATCGCATCCAAGGCCTCGCTCCCGACGCCGAGTTGACCGTCGATCGGCTCGATCGCCGCCGCTCGTTGCTCACGCAGTTCGATGCGGCCCGAGCGACCGTCGATGCCAGCGGAGCGGTGAGCACGTTCGATCAATTCCGCCAACGGGCGATGAGCCTCGTCACCAACAGCAAGACGCGCGACGCGCTCAACCTGCGGCAAGAAAGCGCCGCGGTGCGCGATCGCTATGGCCGGCATCTCTTCGGTCAATCGACGCTCGTTGCCCGGCGTCTGATCGAAGCTGGCGTGCGCTACGTGACGGTCGGTTGGGACGCGCCCGACGGTTACAGTTGGGACTCGCACTCGCACAGCAACGACGTGAAGAAGCATCTGCTGCCCGGTCTCGACCAAGCGCTCTCCGCATTGCTCGTGGACCTCGATGAACGCGGGCTGCTCGACGAGACGCTCGTCGTTTGCACCGGCGAAATGGGCCGCACGCCGAAGCCGAACGCCAGTTGGGGTCGTCAACACTGGAGCACGCTCTTCTCGACGGTGCTGGCCGGTGGCGGCGTGCGCGGCGGCACTCTCTACGGCAGCAGCGATCGTGACGCAGCCTATGCCGTTGATGGACCGTCGACGCCCGAGGACTTGGCGACGACGATTCTTACGGCCCTCGGCATCGATCCCGAGACCCGCGTGCTCGACGCTCAGGGTCGCCCGACGTTGCTGGTCGAAGGCGGACGTCCGTTGCCGATCATGGCGTAAGACGATCGTCCGTTCGTGCTCGGCTCGTCGAGATATGGGCGATTGGAAGGGGCGGATTTGACAAAATCATGATGTACAAAATCATGGTTTGAGCGGTGAGTCGGTGACAGGAAGAGAATGACAGGATCATGGTGAGCAGGATCATGATTTAGGCTGAGATTCACTCAGCCAAGATATCATCCAGTTCTTCGTATCATCATACTCTTCTTATGATCCTGTCCCCCTTATGATCCTGTCATCATTGCCCTGTCTGTGATCTCTCGATCTAACCATGATCTTGTACATCATGATTTTGTCAAATCGCCCTTTCTAACCTCGAACCACGCTCAGCTCGTGAACAACTCACCCAGCCGGGCCGCTTCGGTGAGTGCTCGGTGGCGCTCGGCCACGCGTGCCGCTCCTTGGCGACCGAGTGTCGCGAGCTGCTCGACGCTCACGGTCAACGCTTCTTGCATGCGATCAGCAAGCACCTCGGCATTGCCGGCCGGCACGAGCCAGCCGCTCACGCCCGGCTCGACGAGCTCGGGTATTCCCGCGACGTAGGTGCTGATGACCGGCCGATGCATGGCGAGCGCTTCCATGATGACGACCGGCAGACCCTCGGCAAAGCTCGGCAACACAAACGTGCGCGACGCTTGCAGTTCGCGGCGGATCTCGGCTCCCGACCGCAGTCCGCAAAGCCGTACACTCGTGCCCAACAGCCGCTCGTCGATCTGCTGCTGCAACGATTCGCGCAAGGGACCATCGCCGATGATGTCGAGTTGAAACGCGACACCGCGTTCGCGCAACAGCTCGGCCGCATCGATGAGCACCGGCAAACCCTTTTGCTCGTGCAATCGCGCGACGCACAGCAAACGCGGTGTCTCGGGCGGGTCGACGAGCGGGCCGTCAAAGAACGTTTCATCCAAGCCGCAATGCACGACCTGAATCTTGTGCCAATCGCGGTAGTCCGCCGCGCGGCACAACTGACTCCGGCCAAACTCGCTGATCGTCACCGCAAATCGGGCGTGGGCCACCTTCTCGCCCAGGTGCAGAAACTCGGGCTTGTCGAACTCTTCGGGCCCATGCACGGTGAAGCTATACGTCGGACCGCCGAGCCACCGCAGCAACATGGCCACCGTCGCGGCGTTGGTGCCGAAATGAGCGTGCACATGCTCGATCTGCTCACGCTTGAGCCACTCACGCAGCACGCACGCCTCGGCAAAGTACGCCAAGTGCGCGATCACGCCGCGATCCGAGCGTCGCCCGAGTTTTACGCTTTTGGCCAACACGCGCGCTGCGCTAAGCGGCTGACGCACGAACTCACGCAGCACGGCGCGCACGATCTGGCCCCGACCGGCGCTCAACACGGCTCGTGTCACGTCGCGCTCGGCGAGGTCGCCGGGGTCGACCAGTTTCGAGGTGCTTGCTCGTAGCGTGTAACGCTCGACCGTCGCGCCGAGTTGCTCCAAGGTCGCGATCTCGCGGCGAATGAACGTGTGGCTCGGCTGTGGGTACTGATTAACGAGGTACGCCACCTTCAGCCCGCGGAGATCGACGAGTTTCGTCGGCTGCAGCGGCTCGGGAGCGGCGACCGGTTCGATCACGGCACTCATGACGCGGGCCCCTTGTACTCGATCAACTGACTCGGACGACCCAAGAGTTGATGCCAATAGAACTTGAGTTGCCCCACAGCCTGCGGGAACTTGCCGAGCACCGTGAACAACGCGTACGCCACGGCGTCGCTCATCGGCAACTGCCGTCGCCGCGCGTACTGCCAGATCCGCACCGCGAGCAGTCCGTACAACACCAACACGAGCAAACTCAATCCGCGTGTCAGCGGCGTGAAACCGATCGCCAACGCCGGCACGATCAAACCCCAGAGCCAAATGCTCCGCGACTCGCGCACCCAATGTCGCTCGGGTGGTCGCCCATGTCGGGCAGCCCCTTCGGCAAAAGCATGACCTGCTCGAACTGTGCGCTTCCACCATTGGCCAAAGCGCGTCATCGCCGCGTCATGCCAGGTCATGTCGAGCGGCAATCGCCGGATGGTCCAACCTTGCTGGCGAATTCGCACACACAACTCGGGCTCTTCACCAGCGATCAAAGTCGGATCGAAACCGCCGACTTGCCGCAGAGCCGCGACGCGCATCAGAGCATCGCCTCCGACCGCTTTGGCTTCGCCGACGGGCGTGTCCCATTCGATATCGCAGAGCCGGTTGTAGATCGTGTCGTTGCGATACCGTTCGCGCCGCCGTCCCGCGACCACGCCCAACTGTGGGTTCGCGGTCAACTCGGCAATCGCACTCGGCAACCACGCGGCGTCGAGTTCGCAATCGCCGTCGATGAATTGAATCAGCTCGATCTCGGGATGCCCGGCGACGAGATGTTCCCAGCCGAGATTGCGAGCCCGGGCGGCGGTGAACGGAATCGAACGGTCGAGTTCGACCACCTCGGCACCCACGGCGCGAGCATTCGCCACGCTGTCGTCGGTCGAGCCCGAGTCGACATACACGATCACGTCGACTTGGCCGCGAACCGAGTTCAGCGCGCGGACGAGCCGGTCACCCTCATTGCGACCGATGGCGACGAGTCCGACGCGAGCTGCGAGTGGTGCCGAGTTCATAGCCCGAACCCTCGCACGAACACGCTATGACGCACATAGTCGCGCCACAGTTGCGGCGGATCGAAGATCGGTTTGCGTCGTAGTCGCAGCAGCGTGCGGCCGACCAGAAACGCGCTCGCCCAAACGGCGTCGAGCACCGCGGTGAACAGCCGGCCGTGATTGAGCAGGAAGTAACGACGCCGCGAGTCGAACCAGTACCGTGGTCGCCGCGGCAACGCCTGATCGCGCACGGTGACTCCGCTCGACTGCCCGACCAAATGCACCACGCGGCTCGCCGGTTCATACGCACACGGCCAATTCGCGCGTGCTGCGCGGAGACAAAAATCGACTTCTTCGTAATAGAGAAAGTATCCCTCGTCGAGCAGGCCAATGGCGTCGAACACTTCGCGTCGCACGAGCAAGCTGGCGCCGGCGACCCAATCGGCCGGGCAAGCCTCGGTGGGAATCGGTCGTAGAATCACGTGATTGACCAACAGCCGATGCACGAACCCCACACGCAACGCCTCGTCCAACTCGCTGAGCAACGACGGAAAGCGAAACACCGAGCACTGCGGCGTTCCGTCGGGATCTTCGAGCCGGCTGCCGACCATGCCGACCGTGGGATGGCGCTCCAGGTAGGTAATCAACGTCTGCACGGCACCAGGATGCACGAGCGTATCCGAATTGAGCAGCCACACGTACTCGGGCGGATCGTCGCTCTCGCGCGCGGCGCGGATCGCGGCGTTGTTGCCATAGGCGAAGCCGCCGTTCTTCGGCAGCGGCATGAGCGACGCCCAAGCGCCCCAGCCGTGAGCGTCGATCGCGGCTTGGATGGTCGCCACCGAGTCGTCGCCCGAGGCGTTGTCGGTGACCACGACGCGACCGCCGACTGGCAATGCGCCCTCGGCTGCCAGGGACTGCAAACAGTCGATGGTCAAACGGGCCGTGCGATAATTGACGATCACGACAAGCAGTTTCATACGCCGGGATCTCGTTGGGTGCGGAGCCAAGCGCGTTGCGGTCGAAACACAAAGCGCAGGTAAATGGGGAGTTTACTCAGCACATACAGCGGCACCGCGGTGACGATCCGCCACGCTTCGCGAGCCGTGCTGAACCGCAAAGCCGCCGCGATCGCCACGGCCAAGAGCACTCCTGCGCCGCTCAGAATTTGCGCCGGGTACCAGACCTGCGTCCAGGCACCCACGGCCAGAGCGACGAGCAGCGCGGCGAGCCAAACCGTCACCAATAGCGACACCGGCGGGATCAATAAATCGAGCGCCGCCAGCGCCAACTGCGGACGCCGTTGTCGCACGGCCTCGAAGAGCAGCCGCGGCGCTTGACGTAACAGAGTTTTGAGATGCCCATGCTCCCAACGCGTGCGCTGCGAGTTCGCCGCTGAGCGCAGTCGCGGCAAGGGAGCCGTGACCTCGGCCGACGCGCAGAACTGCGGCGGATAACCGGTTACGAGCAGATCGAAGCCGAGTTGCATGTCTTCGACAATGTTCGGACTACCGAGCGGCGCGAGGCTAATGACGGCCCAGGGAAACGCCATGCCCGAGCCGGTGAGCAGTGACGGACCGCCGAGCCGCGCTAAACCGCGGAGCCGCACGTAGTTTTTCACCTGCACCGCAAATTGCGACACAAAGTCCCGCGGCGTGCCGGACTCGGGGGACGGCATCAGATACGCGGCCTGCACGGGATTGCCACTCGCCGCCGCGCCACGAGCCAACGCATCGATGGTGCCCGGAGCCAGTTCGCAATCGGCATCGACAATGACGAGCACTTCGCGATGGTCATTCGCCAGTTGCTGCAAGCCGTACTCCAAGGCGTAACCTTTGCCGCGACGGGTGAGGTCGTGCCGCTCAAAGGCGGTCGCGCCGACTTGCCGCGCGATCAGAGCGGTGGAGTCGCTGCAATTATCCGCCACGACCGACACGCGATCCGCCGGGGTCAACTGAGCCATCACCGATGCGAGCGTGGCCGAGATGACCTGCGCCTCGTCGTGGGCCGGGATCAGCACGTCGATCGTCGGGCGCGGAGTCGTGGCCGACTTGGCGATCGTCCGTGCCGGCAAAAGTGCGGCGAGACACTCCAAGCACAGCACGACGATCGGCGTCGTGACGACGATCGCAAGGAGAATGAGTAACGTCAGTAACATGATGTTCGTCGAGTCAGGTTCTTGAAACGAATTGTTGGAATCAGCACACCATGCCCAACAGCGGAGCACGGGCGTCGATCAGTTCGGCAAGCGTGCTGCGAGCTGCGTTCACCGGCGCGGCACCTCCCGTCGCACACACGACGATCGCGTCGGCACGAGCCGCCAGCATCTGCACATCGACCGAATCCGTTGCCGCCGGGCCCGCCAAGATCACCAGCGAGTAACGCTCGCGCAACTCGGTGACCAGCGCGGTCATGCGGCGCGAGGCGAGTCCTTCCTCGGGCAAGCTCGCCTCGGACAAAATCAAGTCGACGCCCGCGATCGTCGAGCGGCGCAAGGTATCGCCGGGGTGGCTCGTCGAGCTGCCGAGATACGCACTCAATCCGCAGGCGGTTTTCGGTGCGTGGGTGGTCGCAAACGGCTCGGCAATCGCGACACCGCCGCCGACGTGCCGGCCGCTGACGATGCTGTCGTAAATGCTTCGCGCCGGCGTGTGTTTGACCGACGATGTCTCGGCCTCGATCGCATTCGGCGATGCCGCCAAAGCGTGCCATGCGGCCTGAACATCGCCTGGCTGCGCAATTTCGACCAGCGCGACTTGCTCGCCCCGTTGCGCCATGCGCTCGGCCAAGCTCGCCACGAGCGACACGCTCAACGGTTGCGACGTGGCACTGGTGAGCAACACGACGCGGTTGTCGGCCGGGGTCGACTGTTGAATCCGCAGCGCGAGACGCCGCACTTCGTCGTGATCGAGTTGCTCGCCTGACTGTCCCCAGCCACGACTCAGCACGCGGCGTGTGAGCAGCGGCAGGCCCAAGTCGTCGGCCAAGCGCGTTTGATTCGGCCGGCGTTTGAGCACCAGATCGAGCAAGACCAACGGCAGCGCCGACACCAGCAAGATCGCCAAGCCGGCACCGGCCATGATCTTTTTCGAGGTCGACTTCGTCGGATCGAGCGCCGGTCGCGGCGACTGCAGCGCCGACAACATGCGATCAGTCGCGCCGGCCGCTTGTCGGAGCGTTGCCAATTGCCCTTCGAGCCGGTCTTTCTCGGCAGTCGCCTTCGTGACCGCGGCTACCAACTCTTTGCCACGCGGAAAGACGCTTAACAGATGCGCCTGCCGCGCGCGACGCTCGGCCAGCAACTCATCGTAGCGACGGCGAACATCATCCATGCTCGACTCGGCCGACGTCACTTGCGGCGAGCCACCGGGACCCGGCTGAGCGCTCTGGATATGCGTCGCCATGTAGGCGTCGTACTCTTTCAGCTTCGCACGATACCGGGCGACGAGTCCCTGTTCTTGTTCGACGAGCGACTGCAACTCGGTTTCGATCCGTTGAAACTCGGCGGTGCTGATGTACCGCTTGTCGTGCAGTGCTTTGGCCCGTTCGTACTCATTTCGTTTCAGGGTGAGTTGATTGCGAGCCGTGATCGCGTCGCGCTCTTCCTGGATTAGATCGCGGAGCATGCCGCGCCGCTGGGCGGTATCGTCGGTGCGGACTCCGTCGCGAGTCATGCCGGTGCGCGAGGTCACTTCGAGCGCGTCGATTTCCGTCCGCACGCGGAGCACTTCTTGATCGAGATCGACGATCTGCTCGGACTGCTGAAACTCGCGCAAGGCGGCGACCGCCGTGGCGACGGTGGCCTGCTGGGCGGCGACTTGTTCGCTCAACTGAGTCAGCGCCCGTTCGAGCGATCGTTGCCGAGCCTCGCCCAGTGTTTGCTCGACACGTTGGCCGATGCGGTTGAGAATCGCCACAATTTGCGGCGGTTGATCGCCTTCGAGCTGCATCGAGATCATCTGCGAGCCATAGGGGACCTCGACTCGCAAATTGCTGGCGAGAACCTTGCTCGAGGGAAGTTTGAACTCCTCGGCCACGGTGGCGAGCAGCCCAGGACTGCGGATCAGCGACACGATCGTGCCCACGTCGGGCGGGTTGTAGTACGGAGCCGTCTGCGTCTGCGGAGCATAGAGCCACAACGAGGCGAAGGTGAACGACGTCTGTCCGAGCAATCGTCCGGCATACCAGCCGCCCGCCGCGCTCAGGGCCAGACACACGATCAGCGCCGGCCAGCGCCGCCGCACAAAGTCGGCGAGCACGTTCTGCGGCGCGGCGTTCGAGTCGCCGGTCGTGGGAGGATTCGAGTTGTGAGTCGGATTCAAGTGCATCGGGCCCTCGCGGGGCTAGCGGGATAAAGATGTACGAAACTCAAGCCGGATGGCCCGGGCAAAGGTGTCTGGGCAACAGCACGGCTCGCCGCGCGGTCGTGGCGGTGCGTGAGCCCAGGATCGTGGAACGAATGCTGGCGGCGATGCCGACATTGAACAACCACACAAAACTGAAGTCGGTCGCAAACCACACCGCGGCCAGATTCAAGAGCACGAGCAGCTGCGCGCCGGCCAGCGTGGCGGCAAACCAACTGAGCTCGCCTGTGGTTTGTAGCGCAGGTCCGACGAGATACACGATCGCCGTCAGCCCCAGACCCACGAACAGAACGACGCCCAGATAGCCGCAGCGAAGCGTGAACTCGATGTAGTGATTGTCGATCGACGAGAACTTTTCGCGCAAGTGTTCTTCGACGTGCGGCAGTCGGTTCTTACCCGACATCAGCGGCGTGCTGCCAAAGCCGAGCCAACCAGCGTGATCGATCGCATCGCGGAACACGATCCACTGCAGCAAGCGATGGGTGGTGCCCGAGTACTCGTACAGCTCGCCGCGAATCTCGACCATTTCGTGTTTCGATTCGCCCGACCAAGCGTGGAGCAGGTTCACCACGGCACTCTGGCCCAAGGTGACGACGAGCACCACGACAATCGCGGCGCAGGTCAAGATCGGTCGCCACGCGCGGCTGCGGAACCAGGCGACCACGGTCATGGTGCCGAGGATGGCCAACTGCGGTCCGCGCGACATGGTAAAGAACGCGCCGCCGGCCGTGATCCAGGGCAACCAGCGATACCAGTCCGGTGCCACACGCGCGCGGGCTCGGCGAGCCGCCTCGATCGTCCACGGCAGCGTCATGACGAGCACCATGCCGAAGAAGATCGGATGCGTGAGCGTCCCTTCGGCGCGGCGCAGACCCCAACGGAAATCGGTGTTGCCTTGCAGCGAGCCTTCGTGGCCCGTGATGAGATGCGTGATGTTGACGCGTGTGATCGACTCGATGACCGCAAACAGAGCGATGAACGCCACGCCACCGGCGATCCACGGGACGGCGCGTCGCAAGCCCTGAGCGTCGAGCTGCAGCAGGCGGCCGATCGTGTAGGGCAGCAGCCACACGATCACGATGTTGGCCATCATCGTGACCGTGACGATGTCGTTGGCCATTTCGCTGGCGACGTTCGACACGGCCAGCGCAACGACGAGCAGATCGGTGAGCACGAGGCGACCGCCGAGCCGCACCCGCGGGTCGAGCAAGCAACAGGCGATCGCGAGCATGCTGAGACATTGCCGCAGATCGAGCCGCACGCCGCCGGCATCACGATACATCCAGCACGGGAAGACAAACGTCAACGTCACGGCAAGTGCCAACGCGGTTTGAGATCCGCGACGCACGGCCGTCGCAATGACGACGCACGCTCCCAGGGCTAGCAGTAAATAGAACATCCGATCGACGCTGCGTTCTGCGCGCAGTGCCAGCGAGTGCAGGAATCAAAACCCACGTCCGAGCCGGGTAGCCCGTGTACAAACGTAGGTCAAAATGACCGCACAACTGGGGGAGAACCGGGAATTGCGGCTGCTATCGCCCGACGAAGTTGCCCAGAGCCGACGTGCCGAGCTGGCTTAACTGACAGATTCGTCACGATCCATACATTCCGCAAAATGGCCCCAAGTTCACTAATCGATTTCGTCGATGAAGATGAGGCCGTTCGCCTCTGCGCGGAGCGGCGGTTCTGCGCCCGCGCGCAGAATCCGGGTGGCCTGCGAGCTAGCAGGGCTGCTGAGTTTCGAGGTTCGCGTGATCGACGCTATGCACCGGATACCGCGACTGCCGTGGCAGTGGGTCTTGGCCTGGTTGGCCTTGGCCGGCGGTGCGTCGCGCGCGGAAGCTCAAACGCCGCCAGGGAACCGGCCTCCGCTAGTTCGTGGCGTGATTCCGGTCGCGCCCGGTGCAGCGCCTGCGACATCGGCTCCGACCGTGCAGCGTGATCCGCTCGTCACTCCAACCGCCGCCACCGTGCGTGCGCCGATCCTGCGACCGGCCCAAGCGGCGTCTAGCGCCGGCTCGCCGATCCCGCGCGTGGCGACTCCGCTGCGAACCGCGAACCAAGCGGCCACTGCACCGCAGGTGGAAATGTTGCCCGCGCCCCCCGCGGTGAGCGTGCCGGTGATGCCGGCCCAGCCGCCGACGGTGAGTGCGCCGGTGTTGGCACCTGCGCCGAGTTATCAGGTGCCGTCGAACGCCGTGCCCGGGCCGAACTATCCGCCCCCCGGAGCGTCGTTCACGTCGGGTATACCGCCCGTGTCACCGGTGCCGTTCAACCCCGGCTTGCCACCCGCAGCACCGCCGCCAAACCCCGGCGCGCCGCAAGGTTACTTCGCCTCGCTGGCCGAGGTGCGAGCGCTGGCCCTATCGAACAACAAGGACCTCGCGGTGCTTGAGTTCACACCGCAGATGTTGCAGACCGAGATTCAAGCGGCCGAGGGTGTGTTTCGCCCCGTGGTCGGCGTTCGCGCCGGCGGCGTCAAGCAATTCAATCAAGTCGCCACGCAGATTCAATCGTTCGGCAGCAATTCCGACACGCTGGCTCAAGACAGCTTCACGCCGCTCGACGGACCCAACCAGGTTTATTCGCAACAACTGTTCCGCACCGGCACCAGGATCGAAAGCGGTTTCGGCACCAACTATCTGAACGTCGACCCGATCGGCACGCTGGTGTTGTTCAACCCGTACTGGAATACCACCGCGAACACGGCGATCGAACAGCCGCTATTCCGCGGGCGAGGCCCGGTCGCGACCATGGCGCCGATCCGCATTGCCACGGCGAACCACTGCCAGTCGGTGCATCAACTGCAAGCCTCGATCAACCAGTTGCTGCGTGACGTCGAGATCGCCTATTGGGCCGAGTACGCCGGTCAGCGCGAAGTCGCCATGCGGGAACAGATTTTGCGAATCTCGACGGAAACCTGGCAGCGCGAGAGTGAGCTGCTGCGGATCGGTCAGGGAACCGTGCCCGACGTGGCCCAGGCCGAAGAGCAGATGGAGACCTACCGACTGGCGTTGATCGACGCTGAGAATCGGCTGGCCTTGGCGCAACGTGATCTGCGGCGGATCGCGGGCTTGCACCCGGGTGATCCGCGCGTGCTGTGCTCGGGCGAGATGCCGCCGGCGGTGGTCGACGAGGTGAACTTCAACCACGCTCTGTCGTCGGCCATGCAGCGGCCCGAGCTGCTGGCCCAGCAGCAAGCGATCGAAGCGGCGAACATCGAGGTCGCGCGGACTCGCAATCTGACGTCGCCCGATCTGGCCGTGCGATTGGGTCATTCGAGCACCGGTCTCGACGATCGACTCGATCAATCGGTCGGTCACATGTGGGGTCGGTTCAACACCTGGAGCGCGGGCCTCGTGTTTCGCCGCTCGTTGGGTCAACCGATCGAACAAGCCGCGTATCGCCGCGCGATGCTGGCGATGAGTCGTCAACAGGCCGAGTTGGCCAACGTCGAGCAGCGTATTCAGTTCGAGCTCGATGCCGCGTATCGCAACCTGAGCGACGGTCGCCGGATGCTCGAGGTGCAAGCCCGTCGACGCGAGGCCGCCGCTCGCCAACTCGAAGCCCGTCGGGCGTTGTATCTCGAAGGCCGGGCTTCGCTCCTCTCGCAGCTCGACGCCGAGTCGCGTTACTCGACCTCGGTGATCGAAGAGATCACGGCCATGCGGGCCTATCAACGAGCGCTGGCCGATTGGAACTACGCCCAAGGTGCGTATGCGAAGGAGTCGGTCACCTTTGCCGACAGCGCGCCGGCCCCGTCGAGCGGCGCTCTCGAGGCGATCTACGATCCGCGGCAGCAGCCGACCATCGCCCCGCCGCAACACTCGCCGACGCGCTAACTTCGGGCGCGCGAGACACGAATCCCACAAATTTTGGCCCACGGTGAACACACCGTGGGTTGGCAGCGCGGGTGACGTCGAGCCAATGGTGGAAACGGTGCCGGCGCGAAACCGCAAGCGAAGGACGGACCGGGTGACAATCGCGGCTCAAGGCACGCGCTGGCGCGTGCTCAACAAGAGGATTCTTCGCGTGGCCACACGTCGAGCGTAATGGGTACCGCATGCCGTGAAGAGCGCGCACCGAGCACTCCTAAACAGTTCAATAAAGCCAGGAAAACCAGGAAGAATTTGCGTTCATGGTCGCGGATCGGTACTATGCCGAATGTTTCAGTAGGATCAATCGTTATGCCTCACGTCCGACGATTCATCGCGATGGTGGTCCTCATGGGGTTTTTCAGCTCTCTTTTCGGCTGCTCGAAAGGTGACGACGCTCCGCGATTCGTTACCGAGGCCGCGTTCCAGCAGAATCTCGCGAAACAGAATGAGATGTCGCCGATGACGCTGGCCGAGTTGCGGAAGTTCGGCGTTGCTGAATCCAAGTCGCTCAAGCTTGAGTTCTTCTTCTACACCGACACACAAGCCAAGGCGCAGTCGCTGGCGACAGCACTGAAGAGTTTGCAGTACGATGCACAAGCCCAACCGGCGGCCGGCAATGTTCAGCAGTTCGTTATCACCGGTTGGTCAACTCCGATCCAGATGAGCGAATCGGAAGTTGTATCTTGGACGGACAAGATGTGCAGGACCGGTTTTGAACACGATGCTGAGTTCGATGGCTGGGGCACAAGTCCAGAGTAGTCGCGGCGACACGGCGTGAGGCATAACCTCACGCTACAATGAACCGGTTCCGCGTCGAGTGTTCTTATAGATTAAGAGCAGGTCGGCGCGGTGCCGGCCATTGAACGATGATTCATTAGCCTGCTCCACCACATGCCACTTACAACTCCATCCGATTGGGTGTTCACCGAACCGAAGAATGCGATGACGGTCACGACTCGCAAGATCATGCACCACGGCCAGCCGATTCTCATGGTCACACGTGATGCCGAAGACGGTTCTTGGATGTTCCTCGATGGCGGGCCGTTTTCTATGGAGGATGCGATGCTTGTTGCGTTGCAGACGATTGTTGACCATGATTCGAGCGTCTGCGAGTTGGCAAACATGCAGATGGGTTGGACTGCGCACCGAGAACGGGCGGACAGTCCTTGGAGGAAGTCACGCGAAGAAAATTAGATTTACGAGACAGACTCAGGCTAACCATGCGCTGCAGCAGCCGGCGGGGGCGGGTAAGCTGTTCGTGACGTGTAGCTCACTCGGCCCCCGCCGCTGCTGAGCTGGATCGTTCGGCGAAACGGTCGAGTTTTCGGTCGATTGCCCGCATCGCCGTTTCGGTCTAGAATCGTCCTCAGGGAGAAACGATGGACATCTACACAGACACGATTCGCGATCTTGGGCCGGCGGAAAAACTGCGGCTTGTCGAGCAAATCTGGGATGATCTCGCGGCCGAGAAAACGCCTCTTCCCTTGCCCGACTGGGCGGTAGCGGAGGCCGCTCGGCGGCGTGGTGAGATGCTCGCCGACCCTAACCTTGGTTCGACACACGAGCAGGTTTGGAAGCGTATTCGAGACGTACGCAATGGCTAGATCATTGCGCTACCATCCGCTCTTTGATTCAGATGTGTTAAATGCCGCTCAATGGTACGACGATCGACAGCCAGATCTAGGGTCGGACTTTGTGGCACGCGTTGGGCGAGCGGTTGATCAATTGATTGCAGATCCCGAACGGCGCACATCAATCGACTATGGCGTTCGCTACTGGCCAGTCTCACGATTCCCGTACGTGGTGTTCTACGAGTTAACTGAATCGGAAGTTCTGATCCTCGGTGTCATGCACACGTCGCGAGAGTCAGAAAAATGGCTCACACGGCGCAGTTAGAGTCTGCGGACGAAGAACGTGGTGGGAATCGAACATTTCGATTGATCTATCAAGTCTGTCATGCCATGGCGCGACCAGCGGTCGCGGCTTTCTGACGTTAGGCACGCGAGACGCGTGCCCGACGAGAAAATTCTCCGCGTGGCTAACTGCCGATTGGACAACGATGCCACTCAACACCTATCCTCCGCGATGTGCTGATCTGACCGAGCCCCACCAAGCGTCTGTCAACGCTCGTCACCGCGGTTGTTCTTGCCGTGACGATGAGCCAGTGCTCGCCGTTTTCGACCACGCCTCGTGACCCCGTCACGACATCCGGGTCGAACGACGAGTGTGTGACTACGGATGGGTGGATAACTCCGCGGACGGCGATGGCGACAAACTCGCGCGGGTCGTTGGATCCACGATCCGCGTGGGAAACGTTGCCATCACGGACGCGCGTGCGCCGCATGTCGAGT
Source organism: Planctomycetaceae bacterium (assembly GCA_016794255.1). Taxonomy (GTDB): domain Bacteria; phylum Planctomycetota; class Planctomycetia; order Pirellulales; family PNKZ01; genus JAEUIL01. The sequence continues at coordinate 17,109 of JAEUIL010000064.1, forward strand.
GCCGTGATACTCGATGGCCGTCGGATTGCAGCCGCCTGGATCGTGTGACCGCGACGAATCGGCTCTGCCGCAAACCACGGACGTGGCAACCGCTCGAACCAAACGTAGTCACACGATTCGTGCCCCTGACGTCCGGGACTGGGATCAGGTGCCCGGAGCAAAACGCAGGCTAGCCGGAGGGTGTGATCCGCGTGCGTCGTGGCTTGCAGACCAAGCCCGAGCGAACTCGCCAGGGTGACCGTCGGCCCGAGGGACCGATGGGCCGAGCGCCAACGAGTTCAAACTTTCCCTCCGATTCCCGTCAGCTTGGACACTGGGAACCTGACGGCCAATCAAAATCCCCCACGTTCCCAGTCGTATTCAAGAACGCTCGAACTTGCGAGCGGGCCACGACGCACATTTTTCTCTCGTGTTGCACGTGATGCTCTGCGCGGATCGCACGGTTTCCCCGACCGACCTTGCTGGCACGGGCGATTTTGATCTCGTACACTACGCACGGTTCGATCGCTCCCGCATCCACCCCGCCTCGGAAGACCCGCCATGCTCGCTCGCTGCACGCTTGGGTTCGCGCTGTTGTTCGCTGCTCTTTTCACACACACCCTGGCGGCCGCGCCGCGCGGTTTGCCCGAAGGTCAGCAGCCGGCCGACGCACGGCTCCAGCCGCCGAAAGATCTCAACGGCTACTTTCCGTTCACACCGCCGGCGACGGCCAGCGAATGGGAAGCACGAGCCGCCGAAGTGCGTCGCCAAGTGCTCGTCTCGCAAGGCCTGTGGCCCATGCCGCGACGATCGGCGCCCAACTCCGTGGTGCATGGCCGCATCGATATGGGTGACTACACGATCGAGAAGGCGTATCTCGAAAGCTTTCCGGGGCACTTTGTGACTGGCAGCCTCTATCGGCCCAAGCTCAAGGCCGACAAGTATCCCGTGGTCCTCTGTCCGCATGGGCATTGGCCCAACGGTCGGTTCGTCGATCAAGGCGAAGCCGCCACGCGAAAGATGATCACCGAAGGGGCAGAACGTTTCGAGGATGGCGGACGTAGCCCGTTGCAAGCGCGTTGCATGCAACTCGCGCGCATGGGTTGCATCGTGTTTCACTACGACATGATCGGCTATGCCGACAGCAAGCAAATCTCGTACGAAGTCGCGCATCGTTACGGCAAACCTCGCGCCGACATGGAAGGCCCGACCGACTGGGGCTTCTTCAGTCCGCAAGCCGAGCTGCGCTGCCAAAGCATCATGGGCTTGCAAACCTATAACTCGGTGCGGGCTCTCGACTGGTTGCTCGAACTGCCCGAGGTCGACGCCACACGGGTCGCTGTGACCGGCGCGAGTGGCGGCGGCACGCAGACGTTTTTGCTCGCGGCGATTGATCCGCGCGTGACCGTGCAGTTTCCGGCCGTGATGGTCTCGACCGCCATGCAAGGTGGCTGCACCTGCGAGAACTGTTCGCTGCTCCGCATCAACACGGGCAACATCGAGCTGGCCGCGCTCTTTGCTCCCAAGCCGCTGGGCATGGCCGCCGCGAACGACTGGACCAAAGAGATCATGACCAAAGGGCTGCCCGAGTTGCAGCAACTCTACAAGCTGCTCGGCAAGCCCGACAACGTGATGGCCAAGGCGCTGACGCACTTCCCGCACAACTACAACTATGTGAGTCGGGCGGTGATGTATAGCTGGTTCAACAAGCACCTGAAGCTGGGTCAGCCCGAGCCGATCGTCGAGGGGCCGTATCACCGGCTCAGCGGCGACGAGCTCACGGTGTGGGACGCGTTCCATCCGCAGCCGCCGAGTGGTGACAATTATGAACGCAAACTGAGTCAACAATGGGCGACCGACAGTGCCGAGCAACTCGCGGCCTTGACGCCGAAAGACAAGTCGTCGCTCGACGAATATCGCCGCGTGGTCGGTGGCGGTTGGGAGACACTCATCGGTCGTAGCAAACTCGGCCGGGCTCAAGTCGAATGGAAGAATCACTTCAAACGCAAGCATGACGATTGGATCGAGTTCGCCGGCACGCTCACGTACAAGGCCAAGGGCGAGCAATTGCCTGCGAGCTTCTTGCATCCCGGCGAGCGCTGGAACAAGCAGATCGTCGTCTGGATCGATGGCTCGGGCAAAGATGGCCTCTACGGCACCGACGGCTCACCCAAGCCCGAGTTGATGAAGCTGGTCAAGGCGGGTTACACCGTGGCGAGCATCGACCCGTTCGGCCTCGGCGAGTTTCTCGCACCCGGCGAGTTGCCCGGCAAGAATCGCAAAGTGAAAACCGAGCGGCAGTTCGCGGGCTTCACGTATGGCTACAATCATCCGCTGTTCGCCCAGCGCGTGCATGACATTCTGACGCTGGTCGGCTACTCGCGGCATCACGAGGAGCGACCGACGCACGTGCATCTGGTCGGCGTGAATGGTGCCGGAGCTTGGGCCGCGGCCGCGGCAGCCGTGGCGGGCTTTGACGTCGATCGCGTCGCGGTCGATACGCAAGGTTTCCGCTTTGCCGGGCTCACCTCGTTCGACGATGCCGAGTTCGTGCCGGGTGCCGTGAAGTACGGCGATGTTCCCGGCTTGCTGTCGTTGGCCGTGCCGCACGAGTTGTTGATCTTCGGCGAGAACGGCCAAGTCCCCGAGCCGGTCGCGGCAGCGTATCAGGCTGAGAAGCAGGTCGAAACCGTGCAGTCGAAGCCGAACGACAATCGCGACGCAACGATCGTCGAGTGGCTGATGCGGTAGACTGTGCCACGCAGTCATTCATTTTACACTTTGCACTTTGCATTTCTCATTTTGCATTTCCCTTCCTTGCTCTCTGTGTCTTCTGTTTCTCCGTGGTTAACTTCCGTTTGCTTTGTGAGCGGCGAGCCTGATGGGCGTTGGCCAAGGCCTTGATCACGCGGCGTAACAACCCCACCGGCAAGCGCTCGGCAAGCGGAAACTGCAAGTTCCCCTTGGGACCTCGATACGGAGCGAGCGCGACGGCCAGCTGCTCGTCGGTCGGCACCGGCGGATAGATGCCGATGTGCTGCTGGAACGCGGCGAAGAAAATCCACACGCCGTCGCGCGTGAACGCAGGCATTTGGTAGCTGATCGTCTCGGTCGACTCGGGCGAGATCTCTTGCACCAGCGTGCGAATGCGCTGCAAGCGCTCTTGCACCTCGGGCGAAAACCAGGCGATGTATTGGTCGATATTCTTAGGCGTGGTGCGCTTGGCCATGCTGTGAAACTTCGAGTAACGAGACAAATAGATCAACGATCCAGATCATTGCGACTCGTGTCGGGCGCGATCAAGATCACGACCATGCCCGCCAAATAAATGAGGCTCGTGATGCGGCCGACGAACGCGTAGTCCCCCTTGTATGCCTCGATCAAGATGCTCGCTCCGGCAATGCCCAGCGACGACGTGATGCGACCAAAGTTGAACGTGACGCCCGACCCGGTCGAGCGGACTCGCGTGGGAAACATTTCCGGAAAGCACAACGGCATCCAACCGAAGAAGAAACCGCCGCTCAGACCGATGAACCCCACCCAACCGAGAAACCACGGATCCTCGGGCGACGACAGGAAATAAACATACTCGCTGTTCGCCAAGCAGATCACGCTCATCACGAAGTACGACGTGCGGCGACCGCAGCGACTCGCGATCCAACCGCCGACGAAACTGCCGATCGTTCCGCCGAGCGCGCGGGCGAATTGCGTCGCGGACTTGAAACCCGGATCGGCCTGACCCACGACTTGATCGGCCCACGGCACGAGCCAGTTGCCGCTGCCCCAACCACCGAACAACGGCACGGTGCTGAGCAGAATGCCCACGAGCGTGAACCATAGCAGGGGCGGCGTGAAGATTTGAGCCAGCGGCACTTTGTCACCCGCACTGATCGGCATATCCCGGGCGGCGAGCCACTTCGGTGACTCGGGCATGAGCGTGAGCGCGAACAATCCAATGGGCAGCGGCAACGCCGAGATCTGCATGCACAGCCGCCAGTTCTCTTCGGTCACGGCCAACGCCTTGAGCATCGTCACGCCCGCCACCAACGTCAGGCCAATGTTGGCCGACGCGCCGATCACGCCCGAGAGCGTCGGCCGCGAGACACTCGACCACGCTTCGCCCACGAGCGCGATGCCGTTGGGCCACATGCCGCCGACCCCCAGGCAGGCCAAGTATCGTAGGACGACGAACTGCTCCGGCGTCGCACAGAAACTCGACAGGCCCGAGAACGCGGTGAAACAAATGATGCTCCAGCCGACCGCCTTCGCACGTCCGAACCGATCGCCGAACCAACCGAACAACATCCCGCCCGAGGCGGCGCCCAACAGAAAGGCGATGTTGCTGTTGCCAAACCAGCGGCCGAGGACCCCTTCGCGATCGGCTTTTACTTCCGAAGCGAGCGTGGTTCCCGGCGCGTCGTTCCACAGCATGTCGCTCACCGCCGGGCGAATCACGAGGTTCGTGAGCGACATCTGCGTCCCGGCAAACAGCCAACCGAGAAACGCGATCACCAGCACCGTGTAGCGACCAGCGGAACTGAGCGACGATGCCGGCGCGAGTGACGAGGCAGACATACGGCTGGTTCCCGAGGCGTGACGTGACTGAAATCGCGATGCGGCAGACAAGCGAGGCCGTGGGATTCTAACCGCCTCCGCCGGTGGAATGAATCAGGCACGTGCCCAACGGTCCGACGGCCGATCCGTTTTTTTCAGTCGGTGTCTTCCGTAGGACGGGTCTCCAGTCCCGTCTTGGTCCTTTCACAATGCATGGACGGGACTGGAGACCCGTCCTACGGAAAACTGATCCGCCGTTCGCAACGGCCAGACCTCAACTTGACGGCTCGCCGTAACGCTCGTTAGAGTCTAGGTTTACGAGCGAACTCGTCCCTGCCAGGATTCTTGCGCCGCGACTTACCCGTCCGGTCTGAAGCATGCGAATCACCAAGATTTATACCCTG
>JAEUIL010000078.1 GCA_016794255.1 Planctomycetaceae bacterium
GTCGCAGATCGTGAAAATCGGCTCCGAGCAGTTCGTGGGTTACCCAGGAAACCATCGCAAGACCTCCGCTTCGAGTGGGTCACGGATGCCCCAGGGGAATTCTACGCAGCTAGCAGCGAAGAATGTGGAGAAGGATAAGCGTCCGCGTGGGCATGTTTCCCCGGAAAACGCATCTCCACGAAGACGTGGACATGGCACACGTCCCCAAACGGTATCGCTACCTTCGTCAACAGAACATAGACGCCCGCACTCTCGCCACTTACGATAAATGCACTTGGCGGTGAACCAAGCGGGCAACTCACGGCACACTCTGGGGGTAACGGTCGGATGGACCATGTCGATCACGTTCAAGCCGACGCCCAGTTGGCCCGTGTGCGCCATACGATTATCGATCGCGATCCGCTCGTCGAATGGTCGCTCGTCGCGCTCATCGCCGGGGTGAATGCCGTGGTGTATCGCGCCCCGAGTGCGCAGCCGAAACCGCTCGTCGGTCTGCTCCGCGGCGCACTCTTCGGTCAGCAAGAGCCGATCGAGTTTGATCGCCATTTGCTGCAAGGTGTGGTGACGCTACCGGCCAGCGACGATGTCGACGAGCCGGCCGTGATCGTGACCGGCCAACCGCTCGACGCCCTGGCGACGCTCAAATTGCCGACGCTCGCTCAGCCGCTCACGCTCGGTGTGTCGATCGATGCCCGTGAGCAACCCGCGAATGGGCCTGCCGAAAGCGACTTGGTGCGCGGCGACTTGTTCGCGAGCGCCGAGCGATTGATGTGGTCTCCAGGGTACATCGCGTACTGGCGGCAACAGGCGCAGGCGCTGTCATTGTCGCCGGAGCAGGGTGAGTACGCGCTGCACATGATTCGGGCCGCACAACCGCACGATGCACAAGCGGCGAGTCACACCCGAGCGTACGTCACCACCGGACCCGAAAACGCCGCGCTGCGTGATCTGTTGCGGGTCGCGCGTGCTTGGGCTTATGTGCGCGGGCATGATCGGGTTCGCGATCGTGATGTGAAGGGGGCCGCACTGCGTGTCCTGCGACATCGCCTCGTGCGAAACTCACAAGCGTGGAACGCGAAGTTTGAGCTGCACGATCTGACGCGGGCGATCATCGACGGTGTCCCTCGACCGGCCAAGGCCCATCGGCGAGACTCCGACGCGATCTTGCCGCCGAGTGCGCCGCTACCGTCATTGCCGCCACGCGAAGAACCGCCGGGTGCTCCTTCGACGGGGGCACCGAACATGACGCCCATGCCTGCAACGCCGTCCACGCCGTACGTCGCGCCGCAAGAGCTTGCACCGGTCGAATGGCAGCCCCCCGCAAACGCCAGTCCGTATGCGTCCGCATATCAAGATCCCTATTATCACGGTGGCTACGCGCAGCAGCCGCCGGGCGCGCCGCTCGGGTATGCCGATCCGTATGCCCAGCCAGCCTATGCCGCGACCGCCGCTCCAGCGCCGAGTTACGAGCAACCGGCGAGTCTGCCCGCGCCGCGCCGCCGCAGGTCCGGCGGACCGTCGTTCATCTCGCTCTTGTTAGCCTACATCATCGGCGGCGCGGCGGGGTTGTGGATCGGCTCGAAGGTGTTGGTCTACGTCCGCGACGAACTCGGTTGGCGCTGGACAATCAACTGGCTGCAACCACGCGATCTAGAAAAGCAGCCCATGAAGAGCAACGACTAACGTCGAATACCCACGAACGGATTGAGCGCGGCTCGCGGTGCAGCGCCGCTCGTCGGGGCGATCGGCTCGATCAACAGATCATCGAGCCATACCTCACCGAGTCCCGTTAAGGCAACGGTCA
>JAEUIL010000087.1 GCA_016794255.1 Planctomycetaceae bacterium
GAAACCGAGATAATTGACCGGGATACTCGCTGGCAAACAAATCTGGGAGCCATTCTTGATCAAGTGCAGGGAGCCAAACCCCAGTCGCCTTGTCCAAAAGCTCGTAGAACTCGTTCTTCAATGCTTCGTTATCACGACTGAAAATTCCCTCGTCCCATTTCGGATATAGGAACCCAAAAGATGCGACTTGGTCAGTTTTGGCTAGCTTAACCCAAGAGCCGTATTCAGATGGACTCGATAGTCTTTGCTCATAGTCATGAATGGATTCCAGCTTCTTTCGACGACGACCCTTCGCATCTACACCTCGCTGAACTTGGTCAGAAGGCATTAGCAAGATTCGCGCATTCGTTCCGCCAGCAAGTCGAATAAACTCCTCTCTCGCTTCCGCCGCGAGCCCATGTCCGCCGCCGTGGAGCATCACTACCCCGGGACGCGAGCTGTCAATGGGCTCTGGTAAGCCAAAGGGGTTTGCCTCGGCGTGGAGAACGGAGAAGCTCAAAATCATGGTGACAAGAGCAAACCACCGTATTCGCAAGAGATACATAATAGATTTCATTATGAGGAGATCCTTGTAAGCAAGATATGCGCCATCTAAATAACGCGCTGTGTGTATAATCGGCCTGGACCCGTTAGTCAACAGATTGCGGTGGAGTCTATGGATAACGACAAGCCGGCGGTTGGTGTCTTGCACAAGTTGTCGCAGCACCATTAAGGATAAGTGATGAAGCCATCCGCCTTCTCATTTGAAGTTACCGAGAAACTTGGGAAGTGTCATCTGATGCAGATTCGGCAGTTCAAAGGCCTGGCTTTTGGACCGAGATTGACGGTTGGCACCGAGCCAATGATATTGCAGTAGATCTTTCGGGTTGTCGTTCCCAGAATCCTGACGCTGACTGCGCCGAGTCGACCTTTTCCGAGCTCGAACATGTTGCTCCATGTACGATACCTAAAAGTCTGCCAGTTGCTCATCTTCGCGTCTTGTAGATGCGTGGCCATGATGGGCGTAGAAGACGTTCTATCTGCAGCTGAACCGGTATCCCGGCCCAACATCGTGCTCATCCTGGCCGATGATATGGGGCATGGCCACGTGAGCCGGCTCAATCCGCAAGCCAAATTCCAGACGCCGCACATCGATCGCTTGGCGAGCCAAGGTGTCACGTTGACCGATGCCCATAGCGGTTCGGCGGTCTGCTCGCCGACGCGGTATGGCTTGCTCACGGGCCGGTATGCGTGGCGCACGAAGCTCGTCTCGGGCGTGTTGAAGCCGTACGATCCGCCGCTCATCGAGGCGAATCGGCTCACGCTGCCGGCGTTGCTCAAGCAGCATGGTTATCACACCGCCTGCGTGGGCAAATGGCATCTCGGTTGGGATTGGCAGTTGCCGCAGAACGGTGGCGAGCCCGACTTTAGGCAGCCGATCGCCGGTGGTCCCACGACACGCGGCTTCGATCACTATTTTGGCACTGACGTCCCCAACTATCCGCCGTACTGCTATATCGAAAACGATCGCACGCTCGGCCTGCCCACGGCTCACAAGGAACAAGTGCGGCTCGAAGGCCGCGCGGGGGCGATGCTGCCCGGATGGAAATTCGATGCGATTCTGCCGGGCCTCGTCGAACGGGGCGAACGTTACATTGCCTCGCGAGCCGCCACGCGCGAGCCGTTCTTTTTGTACATGCCGCTCACCTCGCCGCATGAGCCGATCAATCCGTCGGCCGAGTTCCGTGGCAAGTCGGGTCTCGGCGCGCTGGCCGATTTCATTTTGGAAACCGACGCCGTCGTGGGACGCATCGCCGCCGCGATCGAGCGGGCTGGCATCGCCGACAACACGCTGTTCATCTTCACGGCCGACAACGGCTCGTCGACTTATGCCGGCGGCGACGAATTGATTCGCCTCGGTCACGCGCCGAGTGCCAAGTTCCGTGGCTTCAAGGCGAGCATTTACGAAGGGGGGCACCGAGTTCCGTTCATGGCACGTTGGCCCGGTCAGATTGCCGCGGGGAGCACGTCGACCGAAACGATTTGCTTGACCGACATGCTCGCGACGATGGCTCAGGTCGTCGGCGCGAAACTGCCCGACGATGCCGGCGAGGATAGTTACAACGTGCTCGGCGCTCTGCGCGGCGAATCACACTCGATGCCGATTCGCGAGGCGACGGTGCATCAGTCGGCCGCGGGACAACTGGCCATCCGTCAAGGACGTTGGAAGTTGATCGTGCCGCTCGGGCCCGAACGCAAGCCGATCTTGGACGATCCGACGCAGGCCACGCTGTATGATTTGGAAGCCGATCCGGTCGAGCAACACGACCGCGCCGCGGCTGAGCCCGAGGTGGTCGCACGATTGACGAAGCTGCTGGATCAGTATCGTCGCACGGGCCGCAGTCATCCGCCGCGAGAAGGTTGATTGTCGGCGAAATCAACATCGTCAGCCGTAGCCGAACTCGCCAGAGTTCGGGGGTTATGTGACCGGGCCGCCACCCGAACTCTGGCGAGTTCGGCTACATTGCCCTGGTCATCTCTTTCCAATTCAAACTGAATCCGATGCCGACGCTTTCCGTGCGACCGTTGATCGACGCTGACATCGCACTCGGCATGCGGTTGAAGTCGGCCGTGAATTGGAATCAAACCGCGGCCGACTGGCGGCGCGTGCGCGAGCTAGACCCACTGAGCAGTTTCGTGGGAATGATTGATGGCGTCGATCTCGGCACGGTCACGGGCGTGGCGTTTGGTCCGATCGGTTGGATCGGCATGATGCTCGTTGACGAACGGGCCCGGGGTCAGGGACTGGGCAAGCTGCTGATGCACACGGCTCTCGACTCGCTTACCGAGCGCGGCGTGGTCAGTATCCGGCTGGATGCCACGCCGCTCGGTCAACCGCTTTATGAAAAGTTGGGGTTCACCGCCGACTTTGCGCTCTCGCGCTGGTCGGGTTTGCCCGCGGACAAGCAGACTCAAATCGACGGCGTCTCGCGCTTGAGTTCAAGCACGCCGCTCGACCCCATCGCAGCGCTCGATCAACAAGCGACGGCCACCGACCGACGTGCGTTGCTCGCCGCGTTGCTGCGGGAACAACCACCGTTGGCTTGGGCGATCGAAACCGACGGGCAACTTCGCGCGACATTGCTGAGTCGACGCGGTGCCAATGCCACACAGGTCGGACCATGCACGGCGCTGGATCCGGCGAGTGGCGCGTCGTTGCTGCGATGTGCTTTGACGCAACTCGTCGATCAACCGGTGTACGTCGACATTCCCGACGCGAACGAGCCGGCCCGGTCGATCGCCGCCGAGTACGGCCTCGCGATTCAACGCCCGCTCTTGCGGATGACGCGCGGCCCGCGGATCGCCGAACGGCCCGAGATGATTTGGGCCGCTTTTGGGCCGGAAAAGGGCTAACGAGCCACCCGACATGTGACTTGCTAGGCTCGCTACGATCGGCGCAATCTGACCAAGCCGTCCGATCACTCATTCGCCGCGGAGCCGGGGGACGATACCGATCAACGATCTTCACGCGCTTGGAGGCGCGTCAAGGATTCGAGAGCCCGCTCTGGTCGAGGAATGGAAGCCATGTTGACTGCCGAAAGTCGTTGGTCGCGCCGCGGTTTGTGCCACGCGATGTTAGCGCTCGTGATGCTTGTCGCTCAACCGGTGGGCAAGTCCGTGGCCGACTCGCCGTGTCCGTGCGGAGCCGACATCACCGGCTGCTGGGAATGCGGTTCATGGCGCAGCTACTGCACCGGCCACCATGGCAAACTGCGGGCGCGGATCGTGCGCTGCGGCTGCGAGTACGAATGTCACTTCTCGGGGACGTTCTTCAAGTTCATCGCGTTCCGCTATAGCGTCACGCTGCAAACGACCGGAGTGGGCGACGGCGTGGTGTACTTCCGCGCATCGAAGAACATTCCGTTCTTCGGCGGCTCGTTTGACACGTGCGGTCATGCGACGAATTGCAAGTTCGTCGCGAACTACACCTCGAAGAAAGATCGCGGCCTGTTCGAGATGTCGCGCTAACGCGACTCGCCATTCCGTTGTGCACGCGAGACGCGTGCCATAAGCATCCATTTCTAACGAGCACTTCCTGATGCGGGTGCTCTAACCACGACTTGCTCGGTACCCCTGGCAGCTCAAGGCACGCGCTGGCGCGTGCTCTCGACCCGAGTTTGCATCACTCGTCGCAACCTGTTGATGAACAACCGTTTGCGGCAGTAGTGGTTTGGATCGAGCGAAACTGAGTCAGTAGTCAGTGACCGCGGGTTCTGCACCGCACGCTGCGGACTGGCAGACGGTTGAGGGACTGATTTCGGCGCATTTCCTCGAGTGCCACACCGAACAGGATGCCGCGAAAGGGCTCGATTTCAAAACGCTTGGCCGCGATCTTGCACGACCTGAGAACCTGGCCCAGTGGGTGCGGTCGTACGGTCGCGTCGAGATTGCCTTGTATTGAGAAGCCGTGATCTGAAAACGGCTTGGCATATAGCGCACACAGAGTCGCGTGGCCAACGGTGTCACACCGGGGGTTGCTGTTTGCGATAGCTCAAGTCGAGCACATCGATCGGATGCGTGATCCAGAGCGGTTCGCCTTGTCGATCACTCTCGCGCAGGATCTGCAAAAAGCAACCGGCGTTGGCCGTGAACACGGCGCGAGCGCCGGTCTTGCGAATGTTGTCGAGCTTGCGACGACTCAGCCGGGCCGACATCTCGGGCTCGGTCAGATTGTAAGTCCCCGCCGCTCCGCAACAGATCTCGGTCTCGGGCAGTTCGACCATCTTCAAGCCCGGAATCGACGCGAGCAGCCGCCGCGGTGCTTCGCGAATCTTCTGAGCATGGCCGAGATGACAGGCGTCGTGATACGTGGCCGTCAGCTTGATCTCGCCCTCAGGCGGAATGATCCCGAGCGAATCGAGAAACTCGGTGATGTCCTTCGTCTTCGCGGCGAACTTCTCGCGCTCGGCCGTCTGCTCGTCGTGCCAATGATGGCCATAGTCTTTGAGCATCGCTCCGCAACCCGCGACGTTGACGATGATCGCGTCGACATCGGCCGGCTTGAGCGACTGCATGTTCTGCGCCGCCAACTGCCGAGCGGGCTCGCTCGATCCGGCATGAAAATGAATCGCCCCGCAACAGGCTTGATCGCGTGGAATGACCACGTCGCAACCATTCTGCTGCAACACCCGAGCCGTGGCCCAATGCGTGCTGCGAAACATCGCATCAGCCACGCAGCCGGTGAACAAAGCAACACGCGCCCGACGCGGCCCGATTGCCGGCAGAAACTCGGGCAATTGCGGCTCGTCTTTCGGCAGCGGCGGCAGCATGTCGACCAACTGACCCAACCGGCCGGGGATGAGCTTCGTGAGTCCCGTGCGTTTGAGCAGCGAATGCAGGCCGAGGTTCTGGGCGATCCGCGCCGGCCACAACGCCGTGCGCATCAAGTCGCGCCGGGTGAACAGGCCGAACAGAATCCAACGATGGAACCAATCGTCGGTCTTCTTCGGACCGTCGGTCGCTTGTTCCATGGCGACGCGGAACGGCTCGATGAGCTTGCCGTATTGCACGCCGGACGGGCAGGCGGTTTCACAAGCGCGACAATCGAGGCAGAGTTCGAGGTGTCGCTTGGTCTGTTCGCCCAGCGGAATGCGACCATCGGTCACGGCCCGCATGAGATAGATGCGGCCGCGTGGGCTATCGTTCTCGTTGCCCAGTTCGAGATACGTGGGACACGCCGCAGTGCAAAGGCCGCAGTGAACGCAGTCGAGAAACAACTCGTAATCGATGCCCGCTCCCGGATTGTTGGGATTGGTGACGATCGGCAGTTGCGGCTTGGCCGGCGGGTGAGTGGTGGAAGTCATATGGAAATGGTGAAAGCAGACGGGGGGAATTTCAATACGAAGAGCACGGAGGAAACGGAGACGAAGGCAGAGCACGAAATGCAAAATGAGAAATGCAAAGTGCAAAATGAGATTGCTCACACAACGAAGAACCAAGAACTAAGAACCACGAACTCTCTTCTTCCACCGTGCTCTCCGTGTTGAATCTTTCTTTGTTGTGTAATGCCTTACGAGTACACGAATCGACCAGGATTGAGCACGCCGCGAGGATCAAACTGCTTCTTGACCGATTGCATCACGAGCGTCTCGTCCCGCACTGGTCCCCAAACGGCAAGCCGAGTCAGGTCGTCAGGCGAGTTCGCGGACCAGACGATCGCCGAGCCGCCGGCTGCAATGGCCGCGGGATGAATCTGCTTGATCATGGCATTATTCGCGTCGGCGGCGCTGAGCGCGGCGAACTTGGCGATCAACACGCCGCTGCCGGCATGCGCCTGGATCGAAACTTGCGGGTCGACCTGCTGCAACACACCGATTAGCTCGCAGACACGGCTCGGTCGCACGGCCAACTTGACGGTTAACGCCGTGTCGTCGGTCGCGCCAAAGTCGATCAACTCCTGCCACACCACCGGGGCCTGCTCGCCTTCGATCCGCAACGTGGACGTTACGCCGAGCGCTTGCCATTCCGACGCGAGTTGATCGAGCATCCAACGCACCTCGGGCGAAGTCCCTTCGAGACCCACGACCAAGCGCGCGACGGTTTTCTCGCCGCCCGGGATGTCGCCAGCATCATCCCAAGCGGGCCCGACGAGCAACTCGATGGCACTCGGAGTTGTTTTGGAAGTGATGAGGCTCGCGAGCGCGGTTTCGGCTTCGGTTAGGTGCGCGAAACCGCAAGCGAGCAACGCTGTCGACTCGGGTAGCGGGCGAACCTTGAGTGTGAGCTGGGTGATCACGGCGAGGGTACCGAGCGAACCGGTCAACAGTTTGCAGAAGTCGTAGCCCGCCACGTTCTTGACGACGCGCCCGCCCCCTTTGAACGCCACGCCACGACCATCGACGCCGCTGATACCGATAACGTAGTCACGCACCGTGCCCGAGCCGTAACGACGCGGGCCGTTGTAGTTCGTCGCAACCACACCGCCGAGCGTGGCAACGTCGGCGTGCGGCACGTCGATCGGCAATCGTTGCCGTTCCGCCGCGAGCGTGGCGGCCAGCTCGGCCATGGTCATGCCGGCCTCGACCGTGATCGTCATGTCGCGCGACGGATAGTCAATCAGCCGGTTGATGCCCGCGGTCGAGATGCCCCAGCCGGGCTGCTTCGGTGGCAAGCCAAAATCGAGCGCCGTGCCACCGCCGATCGGGTACACAGGCGTGGTGGTATCGTGAGCCTGACGGATCAGATCGGCCAAGTCATCTTGCGACTCGGGGACTATCGGGTCGGCGATGGGGAGCGTCGTGGGCATGTCGGCTGTGATTGTTGTGCGAAGACAAAGACGGGGGAGATTAACCACAGAGACCCAGAGGGCACAGAGCGGAAGCAAGAGTAAGGAGTTTGTTACGAGCACATTCCTTGCTGCTTCTTATTCCCCATTCCCAATTCTGCACTCTGCAATTCTTCCTGTTTTCTCGGTGTCCTCTGCGTCTCTGTGGTTAATCGGTCTTTTGCTTTACATCGCTGCGCGTCGGCCCGGATGTCGTTTCTCCAACCCGCACGCACCTGCGGTGGGCAACATCTTACCGGGACTCATGCGACCGGTGGGGTTAAACGCGATCCGCAACCGGTTCATGACTTCGCAGTCACTCGCAGCGAACAGTTTCGTCATGAAATCGATCTTCTCGACGCCGATGCCGTGCTCGCCGGTGACACTGCCACCGCACGCGATACACTCGGCCAAGATCTCGTTGCTCGCGGCGAGTACCCGCTTGACCTGATCGGCGTCGCGTTCATCGAACAACAAGATCGGATGAATGTTGCCATCGCCCGCGTGAAAGACGTTCACGATGCGAATGTCGTACTTCTGACCAATCTCGGTGATTCGCCGGTGGATGTGCGGCAACTGAGTCCGTGGCACGACGCCGTCTTGCGTGCAATAGCTCGGCGACAAACGTCCCACAGCACCGAACGCCTGCTTGCGACACTTCCAGAGTTTGAGCCGTTCGGCAGTCGTCGCCGCGAGCCGTACCTCCCGAGCATTGCGTCCTTTGCAAATCGCCACGATCGCGTCACGCTGGGCGTCCAAGCCAGCCTCGAGGCCATCGACTTCAATGAGCACAATCGCCTGGGCATCGAGCGGAAAGCCGAACTGAAACGCCGCTTCGACCGCCACGAGAATGCCTTGATCCATCATTTCGAGCGCCGCGGGAACGATGCCCGCGCCAATGATGTCGCTGATGGCGTTGGTGGCGTCGTCGCACGTCTCGAACACGCCGAGCATCGTCCGCACACCTTGCGGATCGCGCGTCAGCCGTACCCACACGCGGGTCACGATCGCCAAGGTCCCCTCGCTGCCGACGATCGTGCCGACCAAGTCGAGCCCCGGGTTGTCTTCGCCCGGTCCGCCGAACATGACCACACGGCCGTCAGCCATCACCGCCTCGACACCCAGCACATGATTCACGGTCACGCCATACTTGAGCGTATGCGGACCACCGGAGTTCGTCGCGACATTGCCGCCGATCGTACACGCCCCTTGGCTCGATGGGTCGGGAGCGTAGTGATAGCCGGTCCCTTTCAATGCGTTGGTCAGCCAGACGTTGACGACGCCGGGTTGGACGATCGCAAATCGATCGCGGAGGTTGATCTCTTCGATCTCGCGCATCTGCGTGAGCACGATCATCACGCCGCCACCCACCGGCAAGCAACCACCGGCCAAACTCGTGCCGGCGCCACGCGGAATGAACGGCACCTGATGACGGTTGCAAATCTCAACGATCTGCTGCACCTGCCGTGTCGTGCGCGGAAACACGACCACATCGGGCGAGTTCTTCTCGATCGTGAAGCCATCGCATTCGTAGACGAGCATCTCGCACAACGCGGACAGCACATGCTCGGCGCCCACGACGGACTGTAGTTCGGCGACCAACTGGGGAACAGCCTGGGCGATCATCGGCGGTG
Source organism: Planctomycetaceae bacterium (assembly GCA_016794255.1). GTDB lineage: Bacteria > Planctomycetota > Planctomycetia > Pirellulales > PNKZ01 > JAEUIL01. Next base: position 8,938 of record JAEUIL010000087.1, read on the forward strand.
AATCAGCAGCGGCAGAATGGGGGAAAGCCGTTGATTATAGCCGAGCGGGGAGTTTGCACCACGAGGGGGTCAAAGCGGTTTCGACGGGAATTCTCCGCTTGAGCCCAGGGTCAACGAGGTTTGAAGACACGGCGCGACGCACTTACCGCCGGGCTTCACGCACCAAGTGTCCCAACTCGGGCACGATCAACTGCTCCATCGCCAGTTGCACGCCGGCGGGCGAACCGGGCATCGTCAACACGACCTTGCGGCCGAGAATGCCCCCGACCGCTCGGCTGAGCATGGCCGCGGCCCCGACCTGCTGATAACTGAGCATGCGGAACAACTCGCCGTAGCCCGGCAGCGGTTTCGTGAGCAGAGCGCTAACCGTTTCGTAGGTGAAGTCGCGGCTGGCGATCCCGGTGCCGCCGGTCAGCAGAATCGCATCAAGGTCGTCGCGGCTGGCCAGGGCGAGTAGCAACGGCCGCATCTGCTGCGGATCGTCGCGGATGATCGTGCGGTGATTGACGACATGCCCCGCGGCCAGCAGTCGATCGACAACCCCTTGCCCGCCGGTGTCGGTCTCGGGCGTGCGTGTATCGCTGACCGTGATCACGGCACAGCGGAGCTGCTGAGGCGACTGGCTGCGATGTTCTTGGGTCGATTGGCTCATGCGGAAAGTGCCGATTTTGCGGGTCAGATCGGGCCCGTGCAAGGTAGCCGAACTCGCCAGAGTTCGGGTGGTCCGGTCGTGCGACTCCTGAACTCTGGCGAGTTCGGCTACTCGTCATTGCAAAAGATTGTTCCGCGACGGACGGCGTAACTATACTAAATACAAGGTCGTCACGGCGGGCGAATCTGTACCTGCGTACATTGCAGCAAGTTTTCTCGACTGAGCGTGCTCTACCATGAACCGTGGTTGGTCATTGTTGCTGATCGCCTTTCTGCTCGCACCTGGGGTCGCGAGCGCCGATACGTTTCAACTGCAAAGCGGCGGCGAGATCGAGGGTGAACTGCTCAACCCGGCCGAAGCACCGCGGAAGTCGTACGTGATCAAGACCGACCTGGGCGAGATCTCGCTGCCACGCGAAGCCGTCGCGAAGCGGATCATTCGTCGTCCGGCCGAGTTGGAACTCGAAAAGCTGCGTCATCAGCAGCCCGACACGGTCGAAGGGCAATGGACGTTGGCCGAGTGGTGCCGCACGAACGGGTTGTCCGACGCTCGTCGGCAATTCTTGCAGCGCGTGATCGAACTGGATCCCGACCATGCCGAGGCCCGGCGGCTGCTCGGCTATGGCAAGATCGACGGCAAGTGGCAGACGCGCGACCAAGCCCAAACCGCGCGCGGCTATGTGAAACACAAGGGCAAGTGGATGCTGCCGCAAGAAGTCGAAGCGCTGCAGGTGACCGAACGTGAGGGGTCTGAGAAGAAGCAGTGGTATCAGAAGATCGAGCTGTGGCGCAATTGGTACGTCGGCAACCGCAGCGCCGAAGGAAAGACCAACTTGCTCGCGATCACCGATCCACTCGCGATCGAAGCTCTGTCCAACCGCATGAACACCGACCACAACGACGTGGTCCGGCTGTTGGTCGTCGAAGTGCTCGCCAATATCGGCACCGACGCCGCGTTGCGGATCCTGGCTCAACGGTCGCTCGACGATCCGAATCAAGAAGTCCGTTTGACGTGCATCGACTATCTGGCCAAGAACTCGCGGCCGGCGATCACGAAGCTGTTCATCGATAAGCTGCGGGACAAAGACAACAACGTGATCAATCGCGCGGGCCTGGGACTCAAGCGACTCAACGATCCGTCGGCCATGGGCCCCTTGATCGAAGCGCTCGTCACGAAACACAAGATACTCATTTCACCCGGCACGCCCGCGGGCCAGACCTCGAGCACGTTCAGCAACCAGGGTGGTGGTTTCGCCGTCGGTGGAGGTAAGCCGCAGTATATCGACCAAGCGTATGAGAATCAGGATGTGCTCGATGCACTGATCGCGATTAGCGGCGCGAACTTTAACTTTGATGTGCCCGCTTGGAAGCAATGGTACGCCTCTCAACGACGTGCCCGCGGGCCGTAACGGAGTGACCACGATGGAGCGCAAAACGGTCGCGATTCTTGGCGCGAGCGCCGATCGCAGTAAGTTCGGCAACAAGAGCGTGCGAGCCCATCGCCAGCAAGGCTACGACGTTTACCCGATCAACCCGCGCGGCGGCGAAATCGAAGGGTTGACCGTTTATCGCTCGCTCAGCGAAGTGCCGGTGAAGCTCGATCGCATCAGCGTCTATCTGCCGCCGGCCGTCGGTCTTGCCGTGCTTGACGAGATCGCGCAAAAGGGTTGCGACGAATTGTGGCTCAACCCCGGGAGCGACAGTCCCGAGGTCATCGCGAAAGCCGAGCAACTCGGTTTAGAGCCGATCGCGGCGTGTAGCATCGTCGACTTGAATGTATCGCCAGGGCAGTTCGGGGATTAAGAAAGAAGAGTTAAACACGGAGAGCACGGAGGTCACGGAGACGAAGCAGGAGAGAATGCCGGAGATCCGATGTCTAACCAATGAGTTGGTTTCGACGAAACGAAATAACTCACAGATCAACTGGCTCTGCATGACCCCACTTGAAAACTTGGTTCTGTTCTCCTGCTTCGTCTCCGTGAACTCCGTGCTCTCCGTGTTTAACTCCCATACCTTTTCAAAATCGGCCGTCGATGTGCCGCGACCGGAATCCGATGGCGAATCGCCCGCAGATGCTCGATGTTGAGATCGGCATACGCGATCCCGACCGACTCACCGGCATCGGCTAGTACGTTGCCCCAGGGATCGATAATCAACGAGTGGCCGTAGGTCGAAAAGGTCCCCGGATGAGGGCCGACTTGATTCGCCGCGATCACGTAGGCTTGGCACTCAATCGCGCGCGCACGGAGCAAGACTTCCCAATGGGCGTGGCCCGTCGTGACTGTGAACGCTGCGGGAACGACGATCAACTCGCTGCCGGCAATCGCGTAGTGCTCGAACAGTGCTGAGAAGCGCAGATCGTAGCAAATCGCTTGCGACAACTGACCGAGCGGCGTGTCGGTCGTCGTCGGCTCTCGGCCACCGGCCATCCAGTGCGATTCGCGGGCGGTCGGTTGACCCGGCACGTCGGCGTCGAAGAGATGAATCTTGCGATACTTGCCCGCCAAGCGACCGTCGGGATCGAACAGCAGACTCGTGTTATGACACCGCGACTCGCCCGGTTCACGCTCGGTGATGCTGCCGCCGACGAGCCACACACGATGTCGACGAGCTTGCTCCGCGAGCCAATCGTGCGTGGTGCCCGGGATCGGCTCGGCAGCCGCGGTCATCGTCTCCCAACGACCAAAGCCGTTGAACATCTCGGGCAGCACGACCAGCGCCGCTCCCGTTGCTGCAGCGCGAGCCAACTGCCCGCCCGCCTGTTCGAGGTTGGCCGACTTGTCCTCGCCAGAGTTGAGTTGGACGACGGCAACGCGATAACGATGCAACATGGGGGTGGGGAGTAGGCGGAAGGCGGAGTGCAGTTGGCGGGGGAAAGTATGCAGTAGACAGAGGGCAGTAGGCAGTGAGGAGCAGGCCAGCTTGCGTAGCTTGATCGAAGCCGAATGAACACGCACCGAATTATTTTGTGTCGCCACCCCTCTGTCTACTGCCCTCTGCCCACCGCCCTCTGCCTACTGCCCTCTGCCTACTGCCCTCTGCCTACTGCCCTCTGCCTACCGCCCTCTGCCTACCGCCCTCTGCCTACCGCCCTCTGCCTACCGCCTACTTCTCCCCCTTCCGTCGGCCGCGGACCACGACGCGATGGAAATGCAGTTGCACTTCACGATCGACCACGCGCCGCACACCCTCGACTAAGCAGCGTGGCTCGTTGTCTTCTTGACCGATGCGAATCACGTCGGCGAGCGCAAGACCGGGCGGTATCTGGAACGTCGATTGATAGATGGTTTGGTTGCCTGCGTCGAGGTCAGGCACGATGAAGTGACACGTCGCACCGAAGACCAACATTCGTGAACGATACGCATCGTGGTACGGACGAATGCCGGGGAAGCTGGGCAGCAAGCCGTGATGCAAGTTAATGATCCGACCACCGGCGTATTTCCAACACGCACTCGGCGGCAACACCCGCATGTACCGCGCGAGCACGATGTAGTCGACCTTGTACTCGTCGCAAAGTTCGATCATACGATCTTCATTCGGATTTCCCTTGTCGTCGCCGATCGAATGAAAATCAACGCCGAACTGCTCGGCCACATAACGACAATTGGGCCGATTGCCGATCACGAGCGCCGGCTCGGCGCGGATCTGGCCATCGCGCATCGCCCGCAAGAGTGCCGACGGGGTCTCGGCCCGCAGGGTGGTGCAGATCGCGATGCGCGGTCGAGCGGCTCGCAAGTCGGGCGACCAGACGCGGATTGACAAAGCCGTCGTGCGACCGATCTCGGCCATCGCCGTTTCCAGCTCGCTGTAATGATCGGCGTCGAACTCCATTCGCAGCAACATGGCGAACAGCCGCTCTTCGTCGTGATCGTACATCTGGATCTCGGCGATGTTGGCACCGTGAGCCGTGACATAGTGGACGATCGGATCGGCGAGTCCGCGGTGGTCGGGCCCGACGGCGGTGATGACGACTTGCATGAGACGGTCCTGATCGGTCAAAACGGTGTGGTTCTCGCAAATCTACCACCTGCGGGCGAAGTGCGTCAGGCGTGGGCCAACGACCGTGGCGGGCATGCCGTTCATCGCCTGCTACGGCCCGCGCGATCGGCATATCCGGCACCGAGCCGCTGGCGATTCCGGCCCGTTTCCGGTAACTTGGCCCTTTTCTGACCGGGGGTCCGCCCTCCACCGACTTTGCTTCGCGATCGAGTCACGCATTATGACCGCCACGCTGGGTAGATTCATCGGCAAACCCGAGCTCAAGCCGGGCGAGTCGCTTTGCGACCACTGCATTGCCAAGTGCTGTAAGTACTACGCCTTGCCGCTCGAAACGCCGACCGAGGACCAGGATTGGGACTTCATGCGTTGGTACCTGGTGCATGGCGACACGTGTCTCTTTACCGAAGACGGTACGTGGTACTTGCTGGTCTATAACCAGTGCAAACACTTGCTGCCCGACAATCGTTGCGGCATTTATGAGACCCGGCCGCAGATCTGCCGCGAGTACTCGACCGATGCCTGCGAATACGACGATCGTTACGTGTACGATCAGTATTTCGAGACCGCCGAGCAGTTCAGCGAGTACATCGAAGCCCTGCGTGCCGTCGACGGGCGGGGCAACAAAGGTGGCAGCATTCGTTCGCCCGAGCCGGCCTTGTTACCGGTGATTGGATAACTGACCGATGGACAAACCGACCCGCATCGAGCCGCGCACGCTCAAGGGCTTTCGCGATTATCTCCCGGAAACGATGATCCCGCGCGAACGGTTGATCGAAACCGCGCGTCGCATCTATCGCTCGTATGGATTCGCGCCGATTGACACGCCGGCGCTCGAATATCTCGAGATTCTCACCGGCAAGGGGAGCGACGAGACCGACAAGCAACTGTACAAGTTCGAAGATCACGGCGGCCGGATGGTCGGCATGCGGTTCGATCTGACCGTGCCGCTGGCGCGCTTCGTCGCTCAGCACATCAACGATCTCGGCACGCCGTTCAAGCGTTATCACATCGCAACCGTCTGGCGCGGCGAGAACACGCAGCGCGGCCGGTACCGTGAGTTCATGCAATGCGACTTCGATACGATCGGCACGCTGGCGCTATCGGCCGATATCGAAACGACACTCGTCATTCACGATCTCATGCGGGCCATCGGGTTCGACGACTTCACGATCCGCATCAACAATCGCATGGTCCTCAACGGGCTGCTCGACCGGCTGGGGCTCGCCGATAAGGCGACGGCGGTGCTGCGGTCGCTCGACAAGCTCGGCAAGATCGGGCCGGACAAAGTGATCGCCGAGTTGGTCGAAGCCGCCGGACTGGCGAACGAACAAGCGACGCAGGTCGTCAAGCTCGCGGCGCTCGAAGGGACGAACGACGACATTCTCAGGCAGCTCGGGCCACTCGTCGCTGGTTCGCCGCGCGGCGAAGAAGGTGTCGCTAAGCTCGCCGAGTTGGTGCGGACTGTGAACGCTGTCGGGGTGTCGAACGATTGCGTCAAGATTGACGTCGGCATTGCCCGGGGGCTCGATTATTACACCGGTACGATCTACGAGACGTTCCTGGGCAAGCTGCCGGCGATCGGCAGTGTGTGCTCCGGCGGACGATACGACAACCTCGCCGGTCTGTACACGAGTCAGCAGTTGCCCGGGATCGGTGCCTCGCTCGGTCTCGATCGGCTGCTGGCTGCGATGGAAGAGCTCGGCATCTTGGAAAAGGTCGCTACGCCGGCGCCGGTCTTCATTCCGTTCTTTGCCGAGGACCGGCTGAGCGACTATCTGCAACTGGCCGCTCGATTGCGCAAGGCGGGCATCGGCTGCGAGGTTTATCCCGAGTGCAAACGCCTGGGCAATCAATTGAAGCACGCCGATCGTCGCGGTTTCCGGGTGGCGATCGTGGCCGGTGGCGATGAGTTCGCCGCGGGCAACGTGCAGGTCAAAACGCTGGCCACGGCCGAGAGCGTGACCGTGCCGCTCGATGACCCGGCCGGGACGTTGATCGCCACGATTCGGTCGATCCTTGCGTCGTAGTCACGCATTGATTGCTTGATCCATCATCAAGTCGTGACCGTTGGTCGCATTCTGCACGGATTTCACGCAGCTGCTTTGAATCGCGTGCGGTTCGCCAAAATCGAAACCGTCTACAGCGCGACCATCGGTCGCGGCTTTATGGCCATCAAAGGCCGCCTTCTAAAAAGCACGACCGGCCGAGGAACATAGTCCCTCGGCCGGTCGTTGATGCTTTGCACGTGCAAAGAGAACTTCGCTAGTCACACGGACTATGCGAACAACTCCGCAATCGGAGCCGCGCCGTTGGCGATCTTCTTCGGACGGTTGTTCTTCGTCGTGTAGGTCGTGTTGAGCGACACGCCCAAGCCCTTGAGGACCGAAGCCATCAGGTGCTCTGACGAGTACGGGGTGGTGTCCACGGCGGTGCCATCGACGTTGGTCTTGCCAACCGCGATGCCACCCTTCAAGCCGCCACCAGCCACCACGGTGCTCCAGCTACGAGCCCAGTGATCGCGGCCAGTGTTGGCGTTGATCCGCGGGGTACGGCCGAAGTCGCCCATCCACACCACGGTGGTGTCCTTGAGCATGCCTTGTTGATCCAGGTCTTGGATCAGCGAAGCCATGCCGCGGTCGAGAACCGGCAAGCGGTTCTTGAGGTTGGTGAACACGTTTTGGTGATCGTCCCAGCCGCCGAGTTCGATTTCGACGTACGGAACACCGGTTTGCACCAAGCGACGAGCCATCAAGCAGGCTTGGTTGAACTGGCTGTTGACCCGCATGCCCATGCCAGGTTGACCAGCAGGTTGCTCGCCAATGCCGTAGAGCTTCTTGACCGACTCGGGCTCGCTGTCGATCTTGAACGCGTCCATTTGCTTGCTGGTGAGCAAGTTGGCCGTGTTCTGCAGCACCTTGTAGTGGTCGGCAGCCATCTCGCCACGACCTTGCGAAGCGAAGCTCGATTCGAGCTTGCCGAGCATTTGCATGCGTTGGGCCAAGCGATCGGCCGACAACGTCATGTCGAGGTTACGGACGCGACCGCTGAAATCGACCACGAACGGCGAGTAGGCCATGCTCAAGAAGCCCGGGCCAGCGCTCGGACCACCGATCGACACGACCGGCGGAATCTCGAGGCCGCGGTACTTCGATTGCTCGGCAAACTCGTGAGCCATCACCGCACCGTAACCCGGGTACTCGATGTTCGGGTCCGGCTTGAAACCGGTGTGCATGTACGAGCGACCGCGATTGTGGTCAGCCTCGCTGGTGCTCATCGAGCGAATGATCGCCGCGTTGTGCATTTGCTTGGCCATCAACGGCATGTGCTCGCTGATTTGCATGTCGCCGGTGGTCGAAATCGGCTTGAACTCACCGCCGGTCGGTTGACCCGGCTTGAGATCCCAAATGTCGATCGTGGCCGGACCGGCACCCATGTACAACAAGATCACAGCCTTGTTGCCCTTCTTGATGTCAGCAGCGCCGGCCGAGAGGCCTTGAGCCAACATGTGAGCAGCCGGGGCCGACATTGCTGCGGCCTGGGCCATGTGCGTCATGAAGTGACGACGATTCATCATGGTTCATTCTCCCTAAGTTAAAAACGCTTGTACCAAGTAACGTGCAGTTGGCTTCCGGGGATTCCCTCACTGCTATGACGCTCGGCCCTGGAAACCAACTTCCGTCAGCGTCAAGCAATATCGTCTGTCCGAGGTGCGGAGGTGATATCCACCGCACCAACGGACGCTTCCACCACTAGTAGACAAACAGGAACTCGTTGCTGTTGATCAACGACCACAGCAAATCGGAGTACGCAATCTTCGGATCGGCAACTCGAATCAACGATCCCAGCTGTCCCACCTCCGCACTGGTCGGCTTGCGACCGTACGTAGCCAAGAACAGGTTTTCGATGATTTCCGAAGGCTTCGCGCCCTTCTGGAGCATCGCACCTAAGATCGCGGTCGGATCGTCCGTGTTAATGGCAGCCTTGGTCAAGTTGCCATTGAACAGCATCAGTGCTTGCGGAATCGTGCCATTAAACGTCGTCGTCTCGCCACCCTCATCGTTGCCGAAGGTGAGCGTGAACTGCGACAGCACATTGTTCCGCTCTTGCAGCGCCTTGGCCCAGTCGATGTCCTGGCCCTTCTTCTGCGTACGCACCGTCTCGATCGATTCGTACAGTTGCTCGGCCTCGATCGACCGCATGTAGAAGTGGCTGAACGCCGGCTTGACGCCCATCGACGGGTCGTCCTTCTTGTTGTTCGGCGTCATCTTGCTCGACAGGCTGTAAGCCTCGCTGAGCATGATCCACTTCATCAGCTTCTTGAGATCGTTTCCTTGGGCCATGAACTCGGCACCCAAGCGATCATGCAATTCCGGATGCGAAGCCGGATTGTGCGGACCCATATCATCCACCGGCTTGGTGAAGCCATAGCCGAGGAAGTGAGCCCACAGACGGTTGACGATCGCCTTGCCGAACAGATCGCTCTTCACGATCAGCTTAGCCAGCTCGGACCGACGATTGACTTCGTTCACATAGCCGCTGGCATTGATCTTCGTGCCGTCAACGAACTTCGGATACGCGACGGCTTGGGTGCCGTTACGCAACTCGTAGTACAACTCGGCATTGCGCGGATCGCTGACGTTTTGCGTGTAGTTCTGGTTCGACAGCTCAAACTCGGGCTGCATGCCGTTGTTGCCGCCGCGACGATTGCCTTCTTTGCGAGTCTGACGGAAGAACGCGTTGAAGCTCCAGAATTGATCTTGCTTCCAATCATTGAACGGGTGGTTGTGGCATTGCGTGCATTGGACTTGCACACCCAAGAAATTCTTGGCCGTGCGCGAGGTGGGCTCGGCCTTGTCTGGATCGGCGCGGGTAATGTGCTTGATGTAGAAGTTGGTCGCGCCGTTGTAGCCTTCCATGCCCGGCGTCGACGCCCCTTCGGCCGAGACAATCTCTTGCACGAGTTGATCGTACGGCTTGTTCTCAAGGAAGCTACGACGCAGGTATTGCTCCATACCTTCGCGGCTGTGCTCGATTTGGTTTTGATTACCGACCGGCCGACCGATCAGCAGATTGGTGTAAATCGTCGCCCAGTTGCCGGCATACTCTTCAAGGTACCGGTCATTGATCGCGCCGTTCTTGGGCACCTCGCCCAACAGACGGTCAATCAAGTTCTCTTTACGCTTGGCGGGGTTGTCCTTGAGGAATTGATCGAGCTCGGCGATTGTCGGAATGCGACCAATCAAATCGAGATACGCGCGGCGGCACCATTCAGCGTCGGTCGCCTTGGCCGAGGGGCGCAGTTGATTGGCCTCCCAACCTTCTTTAATCTTCTTGTTGATGAACGAGACGATGTCGTCGCCACCCTTCGAGGCCGAGCCACCGGTCGACTTCAAATCAGTCCCCTTCGAGTCGTTACTTGCTTCGGCGGCGGAGACGCGCACCGACGACAACACGAAACTGAAGCAGACCACACCACTCACAACACATGCTCGCGTGAGCAGCTGTTGCCAAGACGAAATGAAACGTGACATGGACCCCTCCACTGGTGACCAAGTTATTTTGTCGAGACGAGCTATATTGCCGAGACGAATCGTCATCGTATATGAACCGAACCTGATGTCAATCAAAACCCGTTACGCTTCAACGACTTTTGACCGCTCCAACACCTTCGCGAGCCAACCAAACCGAACGCACGCCAAACTCTCGCCGGTCTCCACAAGCCAACCTCTCAGAACCCGAAAGTGTTTTATTTTGCAACAGCTGTATCATTTCGCTACAGCAATTCTGAACACACTTAGCACGGCACCGAATTCGGATGAGCTTCTCTCGGGACGCAAGATCGGGTGCTGACAGGGGCGGGCTGGAGTCGGTTGTCGCTATTTCCTGCGACTCATTCATCACTGGGGTGAGGGGAAACAGTGATAAACGTCGGCCGCTGGCACGTTACCGACCCCAGCCGGCCCTGATTTCAGGACCGTTTGCCAGTCGCCGGGGCTCTGTTCCTTCCCCGGTTACTGACAGCTTGGGTCTGCCTCGACCGTTCCGATTCACGATCGCAACCACCGAGGCTTGGATCTACTACGCAAGCGTCGTGCCAAAGCCCTTGAAATCGGCGCAACTCGCGCATACGCCCGAATCGTTTGCCCAAACCGCAAACTTTCCGCCAGACTCAATCTTCGAGCACGCCCTGCTCCCGCATGAATTTCGCCAGCAACTGATCCTCGGCCCGAGCGCTACGGCTCAAATGCTCGACCGTGCCGGCCCGATCAGCGACACCGCGGTTCTGTCCCAGCTTGAACTTCCCCTCCCAGCGATCGATAGTCAGCTCGAACCCCACGATCGCCGCCTCGAGTGACTGCCGCAACTCGTCGCTCAAGGTGTCGCCTGGGCCGTGGTCAAACCGCTGGTTCAGATCGACGAGCAGCTGCGAAACGCGCTCCGGCTCGGCGATTACCCGCGGCACTCCGTAGACATGAACGGCCGCGTAGTTCCAGGTCGGCACGGCCGGCCGCTTCACGTACCACTGCGGCGACACATACGCATGCGGCCCATGAAAGATAACCAACGCCCTGGCCTGACCGTCGAACGCCTGCCAATGCGGATTCGCACGGGCTACGTGTCCTCGGAGCGTGCCGTGCTCTCCCCCGTCACGATCGACGAGCAGCGGCAGATGGCTGGCAAACAACTCGTCGCCCGCGGCAGTCACGAGCGTCGCGAACGGATACTTGTGCAGAAACGCGAATAGCCGGTCGGGATCGTCGACGGCAAACGAAGCGGGGACGTACATAGCGCGGCGACTCACAGCGGATGACTAAGAAAATCCAACAACTCAGGGGCAAGAGGCTCGGCGCTTCGCACAGGTTCGCTGGGCCGATTACACTTTACTGTCAGCAACAACCGCCTTAACTTACACGAATCCCACCCCGGTCTCACCCGTTC
>JAEUIL010000183.1 GCA_016794255.1 Planctomycetaceae bacterium
CACGGCACCCGCTTCGCCGTATCCGACGACGGTGACTCCGCCTCCTACGACGCCGGACCCGAACGCGCATGTGTCCGCGACCTCGCCGAGCACGCCGACAGGCGCGCCGCCCGTGGGTGGCGTGTCGCAACTGTCCGGCGCTCCGCTAACGAGCCCGCAGCCATCGGTGGTCAACAATCCGTATCTAAATCCCGGTGCGAGCAACATGACACCGGGTGCGGTCTCGCCAACGGCACACAACTCGCCACCTTCGTCGGCTGGCGCGACCCCGGCCGGCATCGCACCGGCGCAACCTCAAGGACAGCGCGAACGCTTCGTGGCCGCGATGGGACAGGTGCAGACGATGCTCGATCGCGGGCAACTCGCCACGGCGCTGCAGTCATTGACCGAATGGCACGATGACGCGAGCATTCCGGCCGACGAGCACGAGCAACTGCTCGACTTGCTCGATCGCTTGGCTGCCACCGTGATCTATTCGCGCGAACATCTCGTCGAGCCGGCGTACAGCGTTCAGCCGGGCGACACGCTGTTCACGATCGCCGATCGTCATCAGGTGCCGTGGCAACTGCTGGGCAAGATCAACGGCGTCACCGATCCGCAACGGCTCGCCCCCGGCACGGCACTCAAGGTGCTACGCGGTCCGTTCGATGCGGTGGTCAATCAACGGACCAACGAAGTCACGATCCTGCTCCGCGGTCATTACGCCGGTCGGTTTCCCTGTGCGATCGGCCAGGACGCGGCGATTCCCTTGGGCGAGTACAGCGTGAGCGACAAGTTCGCCAACCCGACGTACTACGGGCCCACGGTCGTCGATGCCGATGATCCGAACAACCCGCTCGGCGAGCGACAGATTCTCCTGGGCAGCAACAAGCTCAGCCTGCATGGCACGAGCAGCCCGCAGGGCCTCGGCAACGAGACACGCGGCAGCATTCGCTTGAGCAATGCCGACATTGACGATGTGTTCGACATCTTGTCGGTCGGGTCACGCGTCGTCGTGCGACGCTGATGAATCGCACGCACTCGCTTCGCACGCTGTGACTTACGCAGCGCGGCGATGACGGGGCTTGTTGGCGAGCTGCTTCAATTCGTCGTGCGTGATGTTGCGCCAGACGAACTCGCCCGCCTTGCCGTGAGGTTCTTCGATCAACACCTCGGCCGCCGCATGCAACATGCGCGGGACATAGAACCACGCCCGGCTCAGCGACTCGCGATCTTGATCGGCCGCGATCAGAAGCAGGTCGACGCCGCTGATGCTGTTGGCCGAGGCGGTCAACACACTTTGCGGATCGCCAGGCAGCAGCCGAGCTTTGATCTCTTTCGCCGCGAAGAACCGATGTGCCGCTTTGAGCGTGCTGCCGGCACCCTCGGCCGGAGTGCGCATCTCGAACTTGTCGACGGCGATTAGCTCGATGTTCACCCCGCCGTTGTCGGCCTGGGCCACCTCGATCAACCGCTGCGTCCGTTCCAAATCGCTCATGCCCAGCAGTGCCAGCTTGGCGATCGGATGCCGATGCACGAGCCGAAACAACGACTGATCGTGTGGAGGCTTGGCAAAATGGCGAAGATAGAGCCGTTTCAGTCCACCAAAGGAGGGCAACATGGCTGTCCTGCGCGCTAGCGCGGCCGAAATTGACGTGGTGACGCCGGGTGAACGGCACGATGTAGCCGTCCATTAGTTGAATTCGGCCAGCGACCGCGTGCAGGTTAATCCGATTTTGCGGGTAATTCGGTTCCGGCAACCGAAGCCGGGCGAGGTGTGTCGATGTGAGGTATGATGCCCTGGGCGGGGGCGATTCCCCCGACGCGAACCAAACCGTTGCCTTCTCGCGGGAGCCGACCGTGACGCCAACCACCGAACACTATTGTCAAAAAGGGATCATTCTCGCCGGCGGCACCGGTTCGCGGTTGTTCCCGGTCACGCAGGCGGTGGTCAAACAGCTGCTGCCGGTCTACGACAAGCCGATGATCTACTATCCGCTGTCGACGCTCATGCTGGCCGGCATTCGTCAGGTGCTGTTGATCTCGACTCCGCACGACATCGGCAGCTTTCAACGCTTGCTCGGCGATGGCAGTCGGCTCGGCATTTCGATCGAGTATTGCGTGCAACCCCATCCCGGCGGTTTGGCCCAAGCGTTTATTCTCGGCCGTGAGTTCGTGGGCAACGATCATTGTGCCTTGGTGCTGGGCGACAATCTGTTTTATGGCCAAGGCTTTCAACAGATGTTAGCCACCGCCGCCAGTCAAAAGACCGGCGCGACCGTCTTCGCCTATGCCGTCAAAGACCCGCAGCACTATGGCGTGGTCGAGTTCGACGATGCCGGCCGGGCCATCTCGATCGAAGAGAAACCCAAGCAACCGCGCAGCAAGTACGCCGTCACGGGCCTGTACTTCTACGACAATCAAGTGGTCGACATCGCTGCCAATCTGAAACCATCAGCGCGCGGCGAGTTGGAAATCACCGACGTGAATCGCGTCTATCTCGAGAAGCATGAACTCAACGTGCTGACCTTCTCGCGCGGTTTCGCCTGGCTCGACACCGGCACGCATGAATCGCTGTTGCAGGCGGCCAACTTCATCGAGACCATTGAACACCGTCAGGGGCTCAAAGTCGCGTGTCTCGAAGAGATCGCGCACATGAAGGGGTTCATCGACTCGGCCCAACTCGAAAAGCTGGCCGACAGCTACAAGAACGAATACGGCCAATATCTCCGCGAATTGCTCACCAAATAGCCGTGGGCCCGGCAAGACGTGCGAGGTTCATGGTCAGGCGACTGCCGCAGATTGACGTGCGTCGGTCGGCAGTTGATATTGCCTAAGTCGCGACACCGTGCGGCTTCGCGCCGATGCGCGACGCGCGTTTCGATTCTCGTTGCGCGATCTGCACCACGCCCCTCGCTCTGGCACGTCACCATTCTATGGCAGCTCACATGTTTCAAGGCTTGCGCTTAGTCCGGCCTATCGTTTGGTTTGTGACGTTCTTGGGCTGCGCCGCAGGGCTCTTCGATCGAGCGTCCCGCGCGGTGGGCGCTGATGATGTGCCGCGTCCCAACATCGTGCTGATCTACGCCGATGATTTGGGCTACGGCGATGTCGGCTGCTTTGGTGCCCAGGGCTTTCAAACGCCGCGGCTGGATCGTCTGGCGGCGGAAGGAAAACGATTCACGAGCTTCTATGTCGCGCAGCCGGTCTGCACCGCGTCGCGGGCGGCGCTCATGACGGGCTGCTACTCGAATCGAGTCAGCTTGTATGGCGCGCTCAACCATCAAAGCAATATCGGCATTCATCCTGACGAACGCTTGCTGCCCGAGTTGCTGCACGATGCCGGCTATGCGACCGCGATCTTCGGCAAATGGCATCTGGGTCATCGAGCCGCGTTTCTCCCCACGCGCCATGGGTTCGACGAGTTTCTCGGCATCCCGTACTCGAACGACAACGGCCCGTTGCACCCGATCATGCGCGATATCCCGTCGTTGCCGCTGATCGCGAACGAAGAGACGGTCGAACTCGATCCCGACCAAGCGTTGTTCACCCGGCGCTTCACGGATCGCGCGATTCAATTCGTCGAGCGGAACCGGGAGCGACCGTTCTTCTTGTATCTGCCGCATGTCATGCCGCACGTGCCGATCTTTGCTTCGCCGAAGTTCAAAGGACGCACGGCGCGCCTGTATGGCGACGTGGTCGAAGAACTCGACGCAGGCATCGGCGAATTGGTCGACGCGATCGATCGACTCGGGTTGGCCGAGCGAACGTTGATCGTGTTTGCCTCGGACAATGGTCCGTTCTTGTCCTATGGCGATCACGCGGGTTCGGCGGGAAAGCTGCGTGAAGGCAAGCTGACGACCTGGGAAGGTGGCGTGCGGGTGCCGTGCGTGATGCGGTGGAAAGGCTCGATTCCATCGGGCAGCGTGAGTCACGAGATCGCCTCGACGATCGACTTGCTCCCGACGTTCATGCGCTGGGCCGGTGCCGCGCAACCGACCGCAAAGCTCGACGGCCTCGATATTCGTGAGTTGATCACCGGGCCGAGCGAGACCCGGTCTCCACGGCAGAGTTTTTACTTCTATGCGGGCGACGAGTTACACGCGGTCCGGTCCGGGCCGTGGAAGCTGCACGTGCCGCATGAGTATCTGACCGTCGCCGCTGAGCCGGGACAGAACGGCAAGCCGTCGAACTTCGCGAATCTGAAACCGGAGTCGATGTCGCTCTCGGGACTGCGCGGCATTGCGAGTCGCCATGGTTATCGCGTCGTGGCGACCGAACTCGCACTGTACAACTTGGTCGACGATCCGGGCGAGCAGCAGAACATCGCGGAAAAGTTGCCCGCCGTGGTCGCCGAGTTGCAACAGCTTGTCGAGCAAGCGCGGGTGGATTTGGGCGACTCGCTGACCAAGCGCCGCGGCGCGAACGTTCGACCGGTCGGCAGCGTGCCTGGGCCGTAAGAGCTCACGCTGTCGCTGCTAGCGAGACGAATGCGTGGACCGCTGGCGTTCGCTGTTCGCTTCGTTTATCGGCTTCGGAATTGACCGGAAATCGCGGGGCGGGTACAAATCGCGGCCCAGGATTCGGCCGGAATCGTCGCGACCGACCTGCTTGCAACTCCGTCGGTGCATACACGGATGTATCGTCGACACGGTCAAAAAATCGGCGTTGTCTTCTTGCTGGTCGATCTGCTGGTGACCAGCGCGGCGTGGCTGGCCGCGTATTGGCTGCGCTATTCGTTGTGGCCCGCGCCGCATGGTGTGCCCGAGATCGATATCGTCGCGGCAAGCTTGCCCACGGTGCTCGTTCTGGCCGCCGTTGCTTATCGCCTGTCGGGACTCTACGAAGTCCATCGCCTCCGCGAACTGCCGCGCGAGTTGGGCACGGTCTGTCGTGCTAGTGGGTTGCTATTCCTGCTTGCGATCGCCGTGATGTTTTATCGTCACGATGTGTACGAGACGCGACTCGGCTTGGCCGTGTTTGTAGCGCTCAATGCGTTGGGATTGGCCGTCAGCCGCCGAGTGATTTGGCATCTGCTCAAGCGTCTGCGTTCGCGCGGTTTGAATCACGGTCGAGCGCTGATCGTCGGCAGTGGACGACTCGGGCGGATCGTGGCTGAAACGATTGGCCACAATCGCTGGACCGGTCTCGAAGCGGTCGGGTTCGTCGATCAGGCGCAGAAGATCGAACCCGCCGTCCTGCCGCGCTTGGGGACGATCGATGAGATTGCCGAAGTCGTCCAGCGACATGATATCGACCATGTGTTCATCGCTCTGCCGTTGTCACGTAGCGGCGAGATGCCGGCCGTGTATCGAGCGCTCGAACATGTGCTGGTTGAGGTGCAGTTGGTTCCCGACCTGCCGCAACTGGCGGGGATGAAGCTGCGTTCGCTCGAGATCGACGGCGTAACGTTTCTCAGTCTGCGTGGTGATCCCCATCGCGGCTGGGGTAAATTGGCCAAGCGGAGTATGGATCTCGCCCTGGGTAGTATCGCTTTGCTCGCCGCCGCACCGGTGATGATTCTGCTCGCGGCGCTTATCAAGCTGACGAGTCCCGGTCCGATTTTTTATCGCCAGCAACGCACGGGCCTCGCCGGTCAATCATTCGACATGCTCAAGTTTCGCAGCATGCGGATCGATGCCGAGGTGCAAACCGGCGCTGTCTGGGCCTGTCGCAATGACGATCGTTGCACGCCGCTTGGCCGGTTCATGCGTCGCTGGAGCCTCGACGAACTGCCGCAGTTGTTCAACGTCATTTGGGGCAACATGAGCCTCGTTGGCCCGCGGCCCGAGCGGGGCGTGTTTGTCGAAAAGTTCCGCCATCAAGTGCCGAACTATTCGCAGCGTCATCAAGTCAAGGCAGGCATCACCGGTTGGGCGCAGGTCAACGGCTGGCGGGGGAACACTTCGCTGCGGCGTCGCGTTGAGTGCGACTTGTACTACATCTCGAACTGGTCGCCGTGGCTCGATCTGAAAATTCTCTGGCTGACGATCTGGTGCGGCTTCCGGCACCGTAACGCTTATTGACCTGGCGCGATACAATCGAGCACCGCTCGAACCACCTGGGAGTATCGCGTAATGGAATCGTCTGCTCGTGCCTCGGCATTACTATCGTTGACTGACATTCGTGCAGCCGAAGAACGCATCGCGGGCCGACTGCACCGCACGCCTTTGGTCGCGTCATCGGCCGTGAGCGCCGATCTCGGTGCGCCCACGTTTCTCAAGCTCGAGTGCTTGCAAAAGACCGGCTCGTTCAAACCCCGCGGCGCGTTCAACAAGCTGCTGACTCTCTCCGCTGAACAGCGTTCGCGCGGCGTTGTGGGTGTCAGTGGCGGCAATCACGCGCAAGGACTCGCCTTTGCGGCCAAGTCGCTCGGCACTCGAGCCACGATCTGCATGCCGCGCTCGACGCCGGCCAACTATCTCGACGCCACGCGCGGCTACGGAGCCGAGATCGTGTTGTGCGACGATATCTCGGCCGCGTTTGCCGAGGGACGCCGACTGCGCGACGCAGGGCTCGTCGAAGTGCATCCGTTCGACGACCCGTTGATCGCGGCGGGTCAGGGGACCGTGGGGCTCGAGATTCTGGCCGATTTGCCGCAGGTTTCACGTGTTTATGTCAGCATTGGCGGCGGCGGATTGATCGCCGGCGTGGCGACGGCCCTCAAACAGACGCGGCCCGAGATTCGTGTGATTGGCGTCGAGACCGTCGGGGCCGATGCGATGGCCCGGAGCGTGGCGGCCAACCGGCTCGTCGAACTGCCGCAGATCACGTCGATCGCGCGGACGCTCGGCGCGCCGAAAGTTTCCGACTTCACGCTGCACCATGTTCAGCAGTTGGTCGACGAGATGGTCGTGGTCGAAGATCACGAAGCGTTTGCCGCGCTCAAGTTCATTTTGGAGCGCACCAAATATCTCACTGAGCCCGCCGCGGCATGTTGTCTCGCTGCCGCGCGACGACAGCGGTCATCATTTCGCAGCGACGAGTCGATTGCGATTCTGCTCTGCGGGGGAAATGCATCGTTAGCCGATCTCTGTGTATGGCACGAGCGATGGAGATGAGTTCTTCTTCGCACCCTTGAAAAGTCGTTGTGACATTGTGTCGCGGGTAAATACCCCAATCAATTTTGATCGCGTGTTTTTGGATATAGAAAGTTGCGGACCTACGATTGGCTAATTCGGAGGGGCTTGCTAAATTGCCCCTCCAATAGCAGAACAATCCGCCGCATTAAGATGGATATCGTCTGATGGCAATCTGCCATCTGAGTTGCGGCGGGTGATCATTCACGCTGCATAACTTGTCTATGTCTCGTCCGTCCACGCCCGACTCTCGTGAGACTCCGTCGCGGATCGATGACGATCTTTATCGGCTCGTGTTTGACAGCTTGACCGAGCATGCGATCGCGGTGCTCAGTCCTGCCGGCGTGATCACGCACTGGAATTCAAGTGCCGCCCGACTGACGGGATACGAGGGCAGCGAGATCGTGGGCCGGTCGTGGGCCTCGATCTACGCAATTGAAGAGCAACTCAACGGCCAATTGAATCTCGATCTAAACTTGGCTCGCGAGGGGAGCACGGCAGCCAAGGAACTCTGGCACGTGCGTCGAGACGGGCAGGGCTATTGGGCGCGGCAGGTGATTTCATCGATCCGTCGCAATGGACAAGTCAGCGGCTATAGCGTCGTGTTTGAGGATCAGACTGAACAGCGACGACAGAACTGCTTTTGGCGCGACACCGCCGAGCAACTGCGCTCGCTACTAGAGAACTCGTCCCATGAATTTTACGTGCACGACGAGCAAGCGCGGTTCATCGACGTGAATCGGACGGCTTGCGAGAACCTCGGCTACACCCGCGAGGAATTGCTGTCATTGACGGTAATGGACGTGGAAGTCGATATCGATTTCCCGATGATACAAACGGTGTTGAATCAATTGACCGTAGGCGAATCGCATCTGGTCCACGGGCGACATCGACGGAAGTCGGGCAGCATCTATCCGGTCGAGGTTTACATCAAACTGATCGAGCTCGAAGGAAAGCGGTTGGTCATCGCCGAATCACGCGACATGACCGAGCGTCTCGAACGCGCCGCTCAGTTGGCACGCGAACAAGAGCGATTTCGCAAAATCGTCGATGCCATGCCGGGCTTGATTTGTTCCTTTCGCATGAGTCCCGACGGCCACGCGTCGATGCCGTTTATCTCGTCGAAGTCGCGCGAGTTTTATGGCGTTGACCCGCACGAGATCGCGACCGATTTCTCGCCCGTGATGACGAAGATTCATCCCGATGATGTACTAACGGTGCAGCGAACGATTGTCGCCTCGGCCGAGACCATGA
The DNA here is from genome assembly GCA_016794255.1 of Planctomycetaceae bacterium. GTDB lineage: Bacteria > Planctomycetota > Planctomycetia > Pirellulales > PNKZ01 > JAEUIL01. The sequence continues at coordinate 8,313 of JAEUIL010000183.1, forward strand.
CGCCGTGGAGCGACGAGTATCGGTACCTGCATCCCACGCGGGGGTTACGCTGGTATTCGGGTCATTCGATGCCCGTGCGCGAACCCGATGGTTCGATCTTGTGGCATGGCACGATCGTCGACGTGACCGAACGCCGACTCGCCGAACAGGCATTGGCCGAAAACACGTCGCGGTTGCAATTGGCCCTGGCGACGGCACAAATCGGTGTCTGGGATTGGACATTCGCTACGAACGCCGTGTTCTGGTCGCCCGAGTGTTTTACGATTAACGGCTTGACCGAGTTCGACAACACGCTCGACGGCTTTATCAAGACCGTGCATCCCGACGACTTGGCTCATGTCTTTGCCCGGGTCCAAGCCGCAATCGCTGGGCACACCGAATATTCGTCGGAGTTCCGTACCGTTCGGCCCGACGGCGAGGTGCGGTGGGTCACGAACCTCGGACGCGTTGAGTACGACGAACGTGGCCAGCCGGTCCGGATGCTCGGCACGATTCGTGATATCTCCGAGGTCAAACACGCGGCCGAGGCGCTCGCGCAAAGCGAAGCCCGACTTCGTTCGACGTTCGATAACATGATCGAGGGTTGTCAGATCCTCGATTTTGACCTGCGGTATCTCTATCTGAACGACAAGGCAGCCCAACAGGGGCGTCTAACCCGCGAAAAGATGCTCGGGAAGACCATTCGCGAGGTGTATCCCGGCGTCGAGCAAACTGCCGTATACAAGTCGCTTGAACAGAGCGTACGCACGCGCGTATCAATTCAGATGGAAACCGAGTTCTTCTTTCCCGACGGTTCGAGCGGGATTTTCGAGCTCAGCGTTCAACCCGTGCCCGAGGGCATCGCGATCATGTCGGTCGACATCACCGAGCGCAAACGGGCCGGCGAGCAACTGCGTGCCAGCGAGCAACGCTACCGCGAGTTGTTGACGTTCCTGCCCGAAGCGATCTTCGTCCAGGCCGATTTCAAGATCAACTTTTGCAATCCGGCATTCTTGCGACTGGTCGGGGCAACCAACGAGGCTGATGTCCTCGGCAAGTCACCGTTGGACTTCATCCCGCGAGAGTTGCACGATTTGGTTCGCGAACGAATCCACCGTATGCGCGACAAAAACGTGCCGGTACCAGCGGTGCGATATGACTGGCTGCGGTTGGACGGAACGCGTGTCCCCGTGGCCGTGAGTGCCGCGCCGTATATGGATCGCGGCCAGCCGTCATTCGTGGTGTCGATTCAAGACTTCACCGACTTGCGTCGGGCCGAGCACGAGGTGCGGCGCAACACCGAACGCTTCCGCACGTTGGTGCAAGCCAGTTCGCAGAACGTGTGGTTCGCCGACCCACAATTCTCGCTCACCAATTCCGTCTGGTCCGAGTTCACGGGGCTGCCGACGGCTGACATCTCGGGCGAGAAGTTTCTCCAAGTCGTGCATCCCGACGACCACACGCAGGTGGCGACGATCATGGCTACTGTCCTGCGTGAGCCGCGGCCGATCCAAACCGAGTTCCGCATCCGCCGTGCCGACGGCCAATGGCGTGTCTTTCAGACCCAAGTCGCGCCGTTGTTCAACGACCAGGGGACGCTCACCGAATGGATCGGTGCCAGCAACGACGTCACCGAACAGCGACAGTTGGCCGCTCAGCTGGCGCAGTCACAGCGTTTGGAATCGCTCGGACGTTTGGCCGGCGGCGTGGCCCACGACTTCAACAATTTGCTGACCGTCATCGGTATTCATACTCATCTCCTCAACGAATCGCTCGAGGAACACGATCAACTCCGCAATCACCTTCACGCCGTGGTCGACGCCGCCGATCGTGCGGCCGGCCTGACCCGGCAGTTGCTCGCGTTCAGTCGACAGCAGATTTCGACACCCAAAGCGATCGACGTCACGGCGGCGATTGGGACGTCGGTCCAGTTGTTGCGGCGGTTGATCGGCGAGGATATCACGCTGGTCACCCGACTGGCCGACGATCTGCCGTTGATTCACCTCGATCCAACTCAATTGGCGCAGGTCGTGATGAACCTGGCGGTCAACGCGCGCGATGCGATGCCCAGCGGCGGTCAACTCGCCATCGAAACGTCGCGTGTCGAACTGGCGCAACCCAACGAGGGCTACCCGGGCGTCGAGCCGGGGCAATACGTGCGCCTGTCTGTGGCCGACACCGGTTGCGGCATGTCCAACGAAGTGCGCTCGCGGATCTTCGAACCGTTCTTTACCACCAAAGGCGTTGGCTACGGCACCGGCTTGGGGCTCGCAGTGGTACACGGTATCGTCGAACAGGCGCATGGTGCGATTTTCGTCCATTCCATGATCGATCAGGGCACGACGATCGAGATTCTGTTCCGACCAGAGGTGACGGCGGTCATCACGCCCGCTCCGATCAATCCCACCGGTCCGACTCGCGGCGTCGAGACGGTGTTGCTGGCCGAAGACGAAGGGGCCGTGCGCCGCGTGGCGCGGATGATTCTCGAACGGCACGGGTATCAGGTGATCGAAGCGTGCGACGGAGCCGAAGCCCTGCGACTAGCTCACGAGCATGCAGACGAAGTGCAGTTGTTGCTAACCGACGTGGTCATGCCGCACCTCAACGGCCCGCAGCTCGCGGCTCAGTTGGCCCGCGAACTTCCCCAACTCAAAGTCGTGTACATGAGCGGCTATCTGAACGACCGCGCCAATCGCGACGCCATCATCAACAGCGGCTCGACGATCTTGGAGAAACCGTTCAAGCCGAAGGACTTGGTCCGCGCCGTCCGCGACGCACTCGATCAGAACATCGAGCGCCACACGACATAAAGACACACCAGCGCCGTCACGATAAACCACAGCGGTCGATTCACGCCCAGTCGGGCCTGTTGATTCACATACTCGCCGCATTGCGGGCACCGCTCGGTCTCTTCATAAATCTCGCTGCCGCAATGCGGACACGGCACGAGTTCCAAATCGTCGCTATCGTAGACGTCGGGATCGAAATCGTCCTCGTCGTCATCATCGGATTGGGCATGGACTGGGCGTGGTGACATGAGGCGGATTAGAAGAGAGCTGCCGGTCTGCGTCAACCGCTTCTCGACAAGCCGCAATGAGCGTACGGGACGAATCTCGCAATGCCCCGAAGTCGAAGCGTGTGCCATGGCCACGTCCGCGTGGCCATGTTTCCTCGGTGAAACGCATGTCCACGAAGACGTGGACATGGCACACCGTCTCAAGCAGCCTTGAACTTGCCTCTTCCGCACGCTGGAAACGCACTCTGGCGGCAGGTTATGATAGCGGCCTCGCAACGTTTTCCCCTGCTTCGTACGTCCACCGAGGATTCAGCTCATGTCGAACTTGTCGCGTCGCCGCTTCTTGGCTACCGCCGCCGCTCTGTCGAGCGCTGCCGTCATCAACCGCCCCATGCAGACGCTCGCCGCGCTGTTGGCCGATGCCGGGCTGCCGGTCGGCATCCAGATGTACTCGCTCCGCGGCTATAGTGTCGACGACGCGATCCAACATGCCCACGATATCGGCTTCCGCCATCTCGAGTTCTACTCGGGCCAATATCCGCTCAACTCGACGCCCGAGCAGATTGCGGCGATGAACGCCAAGCTGAGCAAGCTCGGCTGCAAGATCACGGCCCATGGTGTGAACCGCTTCACCAAGGATCACGAGAAGAACGAAGCGATTTTCAAGTTCGCCAAGGCCGCGGGGATTCGCAATCTGTCGGCCGATCCCGACCCGGATTCGTTCGAGAGTCTCGACAAGCTCGTCGCGCAGTACGACATTCGCATCGGCATTCACAACCACGGGCCGAAGCACCGTTACAACAAGATTGTCGACGTCTTGAACGCCGTGCGGGACCATCATCCGCACATCGGTGCCTGTGCCGACCTGGGACACTTCATCCGCTCGGGCGAGCCGGCCGTGGAAGTGATTCGTTCGCTCGGCGGTCGCTTGTTCGGCATCCACTTGAAGGACTTCGCCGAGATGACCGACAAGACCAAGGGCGTGATCCTCGGCAAGGGGCATCTTGATGTCGAGGGCACGTTCCGGGCGTTGCGTCAGGTGAACTTCCCCGCCGACGGCGCGATCTCGCTCGAATACGAAGAGAACCCGAAGGATCCGATCGCCGACATCAAAGAGTGTTTTGCGATCGCCACCGCCGCCGCGAAGAAGGTGGGGTAACGACCCACGTTGGGCACGCGTCTCGCGTGCCTGGAGTTACCATCGTCACCGACTCTCGCGCGGGTGAAGACCCGTGCGAGCTGCAAACTATAAAGACCCGAGCCCGGCGATCACTCACCGGGCTCGCGTCGCTTTTTGTGCAGTCTCGAAAGGGTAGACTCGTTCGGCATGACGTGCGACAGGCACGCGAGACGCGTGCCCAACGTTAAGCCACGTCGTGAACCGTCGTGTCGCCGGGGATCATGCCCAGGTTCGGATGCCCGACGCCGTTGTGATGCGGACGCACGTGCCGAGCGCTTTCGCGGATGCGACCCAAGTGCTTCTGCGGCACGCGACAATGCACGATCACGTGCGACTCGGTGAACTGCTTCGAGAGCACCTCGCCGTTGGCCGCCAGATATGCGAGCAGCTTGCCGTCGGCCACGTCAGCCTCGACGTCCAGATCGAGAAACCCGTGACTGAGCGCGTCGCTGACCGCTTCGCTCAACCGATCGATGCCGAGGCCCGATCGGGCGCTGATGCCAATCGCTTGCGGATACCGATCGAGCAACGCGTCGAGCTGCATCTTGTCGGGGACCGCGTCGATCTTGTTGAGCACCAGCAGCGTGTCCTTGGCCTGCACGTCGAGTTCTTCGAGCACGCGGTACACGGCCGAGATTTGTTCGAACGCCATCGGGCTGCTCGCGTCGGCCACGTGCAACAGCAAGTGTGCCTGTCGCGCTTCTTCGAGCGTCGCCTTGAAGCTCGCGATCAAATGGTGAGGCAAATCGCGAATGAACCCGACCGTGTCGCTCAGCAGCACAGGGCCCCAACCCGGCAGTTGCCAACGACGGGTGCGCGTGTCGAGCGTGGCGAACAACATGTCCTTGGCCAACACGCTGGCACCGGTCAATCGGTTGAGCAGCGTGCTCTTGCCAGCGTTGGTGTAACCGACGAGCGAGACGGTCAAACGATCCGAACGCGACGCGACCTGCCGCTCTTTACGTTGCTGAATGGCGTCGATCTCGGTCTGTAAATCGTGAATCCGCTTTTCGACCAAGCGACGGTCGACTTCCAATTGCTTTTCACCGGGGCCGACCATGCCGATGCCACCCTGGATGCGTTCCAAGTGGGTCCACATCCGCTTCAGTCGTGGCAGCGAATATTGCAGCTGGGCCAGCTCGACGGCCAAACGGGCCTCGTGGGTCTGCGCCCGATGCGCGAAGATGTCGAGAATCAGCTCGGTCCGATCAATTACTTTGCGATCGGTGGCCTTTTCCAGATTGCGGGTCTGCGCGGGAGAAAGATCATTATCGAAAATGATCAAATCAGCGTCGGTCGCCTCGCAGAGCGTGCGAAGTTCTTCGACCTTGCCACTGCCGAGATACGTGGTCATGTCGGGCGTCTCGCGTCGCTGGGTCATCTGACCCACGAGGCGTGCCCCGGCCGTCTCGGCCAATCCGGTCAGTTCTTCGAGGGGGTCGAGGCCATAGTTCCGATTGGGCAACAACACGCCGACAAGCACGGCGTTCTCGGCCACGACACTACCAACGCGTTCCAGATCTTTCACGCTCGCACAGCCTCCTTTGGGTCAGCAGTCCGCAGATCATCTGTCTAGACAAGTATAGCTCGCAACGGGTTCAGCGGAAATGCGGCAATTTGGCGACCCGACATGCTGCACGACCAAAATCAGCAAATCGTGGGGCAGAATCAGCTGTGGAACACACCGCGTCGTCGTCGCAAATATTCAGGACAGCTTCGCGGTTCATTGCCATTACGTCAGCTTGCCGCGACCTTCGATCGGAATAATCTTGGCGAGCTTGCCGCTGCGGAAGGCGTAAAACTGATCGTGGAGCGCGACGGTCAAATCCTCGTAGCCCGGTATGATCTCGAGCCGATCGCCAATCTTGAGCGACTGTGCACTCGGCTGCAACTTGAGTTGACCATGTTCGGCTGAGAGCCGTTCGATGGCGATGTCGGGCCGACCTTTGATCTGCGGCACGTCGACCTCGATGTTCATCGATTTGCGACCGGCGTCGATAATCGCTCGGTCCGGGGCTGGTCGACTGTTCACCGTCGTGACCAGCGTCAGGGCGTTGCCCAACCCCTGCACGCCGCATTTCTCGCGATAAAAGACGTCCATAAAGATCGCGCCACCAGCTTGAACCTCGGTGATGCCCGGATGCGTGATCGAGATTTGGTACGACCCGCTCCCAGCGCACGACACGATCGGACACGCGCACCCGTTGGCCTCGAGCATCTGCTTCGTGGTCACCAACCGGTCGAGCGCTTCGTGAATCTGCGTTTGCTTTTCGACCGGATCGGCAATCGTGAGCAGATGCCCTTCGTAACCCATGATGCCGGCGAACGTGATCCCCGGCAGCGCGCGGATCTGCTGAGCGAGTTGCAACGTCGGCTCACCGGGCAACACACCGACGCGACCGAGGCCAATGTCGACTTCGATAATCACGCGGCACGACATGCCGGTCGGTTGAAACGCGCGGCTCACCGGCAGCACTTGATCGATGTGATCGACCGTCACGATCGGATCCGCGATCTTGCGCAGCTCGACGAGCCGAGCCATCTTGTGCGGCCCAACGACAATGTTGGCGATGAGCAGATCTTTGACTCCGGCCGCGGCCATGATCTCGGCTTCGGCAAGTTTGGCGCAGGTCAGCCCGAGCGCTCCGGCATCCACCTCGGCCTTGCCGATCGAGCCAACCTTGTGGCCCTTCACATGCGGTCGCCAGTTGACACCCTTGGCGCGGCAAGCGGCCGAGATGAGACGAATGTTCTCGTCCATCACATCCAGGTCGAGGCACAGAGCAGGCGTATCGAGGTCGTCTTTCGAGCAACCCAGTGGCGGAGTTGGCATGGTGAGAAGGTGGAGAGTGCGGGATGGGGAGTGCAGAGTGATTGGCAAGCAATCGTAGAATCGCGAGTCTATCGTGGATGGGAGTCGAAAGACAAGAAACGAAGTCGAAAATGGTGAGAATCGCAAAGTAGCCGAACTTGCCAGAGTTCGGGTGGTGGCCCTGTCAAACGTCCCCCGAACTCTGGCGAGTTCGGCTACGACAAGAGACTCTGACGTGCTAAAGCACCTTGCCCGCACACTTGCGACTGGTGTGATCACCGCTTTACAATCGTCATTCCTCCCGCCGCGCGCTGGCGATCGGTCCCACCTCATACCGCCGAAAGGTTCTCATGAGCTCGCTTCCTTTCATCTTCGACGTGCATCTCGATCTCAGCATGAACGCTCTGGAGTGGAACCGCGATCTGCGCTGGTCGCTTGAGAAAGTGCGGCGTTGGGAGGGGAACCTGAAGGACCGCGTCGATCGGGGCAACGGCACGGTCACGCTCCCCGAGATGCGCAAGGGAAACATCGGCCTGTGTGTTGCCACGCAGATCGGCCGCTACTCGCCGTACTTCCATCGTTTGCCCGGCTGGAGTTCGCCCGAACAGGCTTGGGCCCAGACCCAGGGCCAGCTGGCCTGGTACCGCGAGATGGAAGTGCAAAACGAACTGGTGCAGATCCGCAATCGGGCCGAGCTCGATAAGCACCTCGAGCTCTGGTCGAAAGCGCCGGCGGACGACGGCAAGGCGTATGTCGTCGAATCGCGCAAGAAGCCCAGCAAGTTGCCGATCGGCTATATTCTTAGTCTCGAAGGGGCTGACTCGATTGTCACGCTCAAGCATCTCGAACGGAGCTACAACGACGGCCTGCGAGCGCTCGGGCCCGCGCACTACGGCCCTGGTCGCTATGCGCATGGCACCGATGCCGAAGGTCCGCTGCCGGCCGCGGGCAAAGAATTGATCAAAGAAATGCAGCAGTTGGGGATCATCCTGGACGTCACGCATCTCTGCGACGAGTGCTTCTGGGACGCCTTGGAAATCTACGACGGTCCGCTCTGGGCCAGTCACCAGAACTGCCGCACCCTAGCGCCTTGGAACCGGCAGTTTGCCGACGACCAGATCAAAGCCGTGATCGAACGTGGCGGCGTGCTGGGCATGGCGTTCGACGCCATCATGATGGTTCCCGGCTGGACGCATCTGCGCAGCAAGCCGAGTGACTTCCAGCTCAAGATCGAACGGATCTGCGATCATATCGATCACATCTGTCAGATGGCCGGCAATGCGAAACACGTGGGCATCGGCACCGATCTCGACGGCGGCTACGGCACCGAGCAAATGCCGATGGACATGAACTCGATCGCCGACTTGCAAACGCTGCCCGGCCTGTTGACGAAGCGTGGTTACTCCGCCGCCGACATCGCCGGGATCATGTCGGGGAATTTTATTGAGCTGTTGCGACGGGTGTGGAAGTAGGGAAGGAAGAAGTGGTTGGTGGCTGGTGGTTAGTGGTTAGTAGAGCGCGAAACCGCAAGCGAGCGACTCGTGACTATCGCTCCGGCGAAGCTCTTTCAACCAAGCACCAAGAACGAAGAACCAAACAACATCGACCCACCTTTCCTACGTCGCTCTGCCCGTGAACAGCGCGTCCATCCGCGTGCCGTGATTGAGCTGCGCCGGACGTCCCTGGCGATCGTGAATCGTCGACTGCGGGTCGATGCCGAGCGACTCGTAGACCGTGGCGCCGAGGTCATCGGGCGAATAGGCCGCAGTCAACGGGAAGCCGCCGATCGCGTCGGACTTGCCGATCACTTGGCCGCCACGCACGCCGGCGCCCGCAAACAAGCCGCTGAAACAGTAGCCCCAGTGATCGCGGCCCGCCTGGGCGTTGATCTTCGGCGTGCGACCGAACTCGCCCACCATAATCACGAGCGTGCTGTCAATCAGCCCGGTCTCGTTGAGATCGTCGAGCAGCGCGGCCATCCCTTGATCGAGCGGCGGCAACAGGCGGTCTTTCAACGTGGGAAAGATGTTCGCGTGGTTGTCCCACGTTTGCACGCGGCCGACGTTCACTTGCACGACCGGCACGCCAATCTCGGCCAAACGCCGCGCGAGCAACAATGATTGCCCCACCGTCGTGCGACCGTAGCGATCTCGGGTCGGATCTTTCTCGTGCTTCAGATCAAACGCTTGCGTCAACCGTTGCGACGTGAGCAGCGAAAAGGCGAGCTGCTGTTGATTCGACAGTTGCCGATGCTCGGCGCTCCGCTCAAGCGCACTCTGCTGAGCGTTGATTTGATCGAGCAGCTCTTGACGTTGGCTGAAACGATTGACGTCGATCCCTTGAGCCAGCGTGAGATTGTCGACGCGGAAGTCGGCAGCGTTCGGGTCGCTCGTCAGTTGCCACGGGTCATGTTTCGGCGAGAGCAAACCGCCGTGTTGACCGGGCCACGTGAGCGGACTGCTCATCAAGAACGTCGGCAGATGCACGCCGCTGGGGATCGGGTCGTTACGTGGCCGCAGGTAGTCGCAGGCCGCCGCGTAGCAGGGCCAATCGTCGCGCGAGGCGATCTTGTCGAAGAACCCGCCCGGCTGCTGATGGCCGGTCAACACGTGATGCGTCGACATCAGGTGATTGTTATCGCGATGCGACAGCGAACGCACGATGGCATAGTGCTGGGCACGTTCGGCGAGCCGCGGCAGATGCTCGCCCACGATCAGGCCGGGTATCGACGTGGCGATTGGCGCGAACGGACCGCGCACCTCGGCCGAGGCGTCGGGCTTCATATCGAACGTATCGTGATGGCTGCACGCGCCGGTCTGAAAGACAAGGATCACGGTCTTGGCACGTCCCGAGGGCCGAGTCGCGGCCGCGGCCGGTTTGCCGATCACGGCCGGCAGCGTGAGCCCGAGCAAGCCGGAGTAGCCGACCTGCAATAGTTCACGGCGACGGATACCGATTCCACGGGGCAAGTGCGACGGAGTCATGCGCAGGCTCTGAGGGCGGGAAAGGACGCGGAGGCGAGTCGCCGAGCAACTTCGCGAGACGGATCACGGCGGCGTTCGACCAACGAGGCCGCCGGGCTGCTCGAAATTCATCGGCTCGCTCGGGTCCTGTAGCTTAATTGCTCGACCCGTCGGGCTGCAAATGCCGCCGGCCCGCGTCATTGATGCCGTTTGACAGGATCGTGTGCCCTGGCAATATCCGGGTGGCTATGTTTCCCGGTTAAAACGCATGTCCACGAAGACGGGGACACGGCACACATCACGAGTCGTGATCGCTACCCTGGCCGCAAGGAAAAATGATCGACGCGTGCGATCCCTAAACGACCGCGGTTGCCGTGACGCCGGTGACCTGCTCCATGATCCAACGATCCATGTCCTCGAGCATCGTGGTCGTCAATTGCTGCGGGCAAGGATACTGGAACAAGTTCACCTTCAGCTTCGCGATGTGAAACAGCCGGATCGTCTCGCAAACTTGCGCCATGGTGAAGCTCTGGCTATCGCGGGCATACGCCAGGAACATCGGCAGCCGCCGCACGGCGTCGAGCCAGCGGAGCGGAGTGTCGTCCGACGGAAACTCGCCGCCGATCGACAACACACCGCCGAACGAGCGCGGATGTGCGAGCGCCATGCGAAACGCCATCGTGCCGCCGATGTCGTAACCGCCGATGAACACCCGCTCTGGAGCGATGTTGAACCGCTCACGGGCTAGATCGATCGCGTCGAACAACCGCTCCTCGGCTTGTTCAAAATGTCCGGCGTCGGCCGACCAAGTGAACGCGCGACGACCCGAGTTGCCGGTGACCGCGCGCGTGCCGCGGATCGACAAGCCGACATAGTTCCGCATGCTCACCAGCGGCATGATGCGCCGCAGTTGATTCTCGTCGTCGGCCGGACCATGCAGCCACACGAGCAGCGGATAGGCATAGTTCGGTTCGTAATGCAGCGGTGCGAAGAACGCACAAGGCAAATCGGCTTTCGGACGTGTAAAGACGCCCGACTCGATTTTGATCGCCTGAGCGTTGTACGGAGAGAGCGATTTGCTCGACGACGCGGGAGCGATCTCGGGAAGATCGAGTGCTTGCAATCGATTCATGGGCAAACGAGCCTGCAAAGATACGGAATCGCGACCAACGTTTCGGCATTCGCTGCGGGCGACCCACGACCGATGCGTCCTGCACTCGGCGCGGGGGTCTGGAATGCCAAACGGGGGCGGACAATACTCACGAGCCAACCGACGTGTCAACGTCAGCCCCGGGGTTGCTAGCAAACAGAACGGGTCGACTCGCAGCCGAACTCGCGTGAGTTCGGCCGCGGACGAGTGTTGCTAGCGAGCCCCGTTTAGCCCGTGAGTTTATCCATAGCGGCCACAAGCTCCTTGACCGCACTGACGCTCTTGTCGAAGTCCATGCGTTCTTGACCGACGAGATCGAGCTCGATGATTCGCTCGACGCCGCCCGAACCGAGCACGATCGGGACACCGACATAATAACCACCCACGCCGTACTCCTTATCGCAGTACGCGGCGCAGGGAATCAACCGCTTCTTGTCACGCACCACGGCCTCGACCATTTGCGCGGTCGCGGCGGCCGGGGCATAGTAAGCACTGCCAGTCTTGAGCAGCGCGACGATCTCGGCACCGCCGGCGCGGGTGCGTTGCACAATCTCGGCGAGCCGTTCGGGCTTGATCAGTTTGGTGACCGGAATGCCGCCCACGCTCGTGTAGCTGGGCAGCGGCACCATCGTATCGCCGTGGCCACCCATGAGCAGAGCCGAGACATCTTCGACACTCACGCCCAACTCCATCGCCAAGAACGTGCGATACCGAGCCGTGTCGAGCACACCGGCTTGGCCCAACACGCGGTTCGCCGGAAAACCAGTCACGCGGAACGCACGTTGCACCATTGCGTCGAGCGGATTGCTCACGATGATCACGACCGCGTTCGGGCTTGTCTGCTTGATGTTGCTGGCCACGTCGCCGACGATCTTGGCGTTGATGCCGAGCAAGTCATCGCGGCTCATACCGGGCTTGCGAGCCATGCCTGCCGAAACGACGATCACGTCGCTGCCAGCCGTGTCGGCATAGTCGTTCGTGCCGCGGATGTTCGCGTCGAAGCCCATGATCGGCGACGCCTGCATCAGGTCGAGCGCCTTGCCGGAGGGCATGCCTTCGGTTTGCGGGATGTCCAAGAGGACGATGTCACCCAACTGGGCAGCGGCACACCAGTGGGCCGTGGTCGCGCCGATGTTGCCGGCTCCGATGATGCTGATCTTGGCTCGACGCA
>JAEUIL010000239.1 GCA_016794255.1 Planctomycetaceae bacterium
CAACGGGCCGGATAGCTTCACCTATCGGGTCAACGACGGCATGGCCGACTCGAACGTCGCGACGGTGACGCTAAGCGTTACGGCGGTGAATGACGCCCCAGTGGCGACCGACGATGTTTTCACAACCGCCGAGGACACAGAACTCAACGTGCTCTTACCGGGTGTGATGTCGAACGACAGCGACATCGAGAACAACTCACTGACTGCCGCCGTGGTCACCGGACCGAGCCACGGCTCGCTCACGCTCAATGTCGACGGCTCGTTCAAGTACACGCCTGCTGCCAACTACAACGGGCCGGATAGCTTCACCTATCGGGTCAACGATGGCACGGCCGACTCGAACGTGGCGACGGTGACGCTAAACGTGACCGCGGTGAACGACGCCCCGCTGGCGAGCAACGACACCTACACGATCGCACAGGACAGCGTACTGACGGTTACAGCGGCGGGAGTGTTGGTCAACGATCAGGACGTCGACGGTGATTTGCTCAATGCTAGCCAAGTGATGGGCCCCGCGCATGGCACGCTTGTACTCAACAGTAATGGAAGTTTTGTCTACACGCCGACGGCCGGCTACAGCGGCCCCGACACCTTCACATACGTCGCCCAGGATGGCACGGCCAGTTCGGGAATCGCGACGGTCAGTATTCAAGTCACGCCTGTGATTGTCACCGGGGGGACCAAGTTCTACGTCGTCGACGCCTCGGCACGGGGCACGTTTGGCTACGATGCCGACGGGATTGCCACCAGCCGCACGAATCTCAATCGCGAGAACGCTAAGCCGCGCGGAATCGCATCGAACCGCGATGGCTCGAAACTGTGGACCATCGATGAGAAGGGTGACGTGTTCGTGTATAACGATGCCGGCAAACTGCTCGGTTCGTGGACAGCCAAAGGACTCGGCAAACCCGAGGGGATCACGACCGACGGCGTCAACCTGTGGGTGGTCGACGACGACTCGAATCGTGTCTACTACTTTGCCGGAGCCGCGTCACGGCTGCGGGGCAGCATCTCGGCCACGAGTAGCTTCGCGCTCAATCGCAACAACAAGAATGCGATGGATGTCGTGACCGACGGCACACACCTGTGGGTCGTCAATGATACGGCGAAACTCGACAACGTGTTCCGCTATACGATTGGCGGCGTGCTGGAAGGTAGCTGGCAGATCGATACAGCGAATAAAACGCCGACGGGCCTGACGATCGATCCCAACGATGTCGATCACATCTGGATCGTCGACGCCGGCAGCGATCGCGTCTATCAGTACACCCACGCCACCACCCAACTGTCGGGCGTGGTAACCGCCAGCGCATCGTTTGCGTTGAACACCGCGGACCGCAATCCGCAGGGGATCGCTGATCCGCGCACGCGTGCCGCGAGCAACAAAGCTCGTCTGCGAGCAGCGGCCCACGATGCGGCCCATTCGGAAACTGCGGAGCACAAGACTAAGGCGGCGAGTTCGAGCAGCACTACCGTCACACCCAGCTTGGCTTGGCTAGCGTCATCGCGTGATACGACGCATCGTGAAGTGGAAACTCACGCCATCGACGGGGCGTTCGACAAATGGCATGACGCTTGGGAACATCGTGGCAGCCGCTTGGCCTAGTTCTGAACGACCTCGCGCTTGCATGACAGAGGACGCTAACGACGCTGTCCGGCCGGTTATTCGCCCGCCGGCGGCGTCGGGGCGTCACCCGACAGTAAGCCCGTGTCGATGGCAAATCGCATCAGGTCAGCCCGGCTGTGCATGCCAAGTTTCGACATGAGTCGCGCGCGGTAGGACTCGACCGTCTTCACACTCAAAAATAGCTTGTCGGCGATCGCCTGGTTGGTGTGCCCTTGCACCACCAGCAGGAGCACTTCGCGCTCACGCTCGCTCAACGTATCGAGCGGCGTGGCCTTTCCTTCGCGAATGCGTTTCGTCGCTGCCAGCGTCTCGGCCTTGGAAACCACGGGTTGATCGGTCACGTTCACATAGGCGCGCCCTTGCGACAACGTCCGAATGGCACTCAGCAACTCGGTGTCGGCCGCTTTCTTGACGACGTAGCCCAGGGCCCCCGCCGCCAAACAGGCGCGAAGATAAACCGTATCGTCGTGCATCGTCAGCACCAACACATGTGTGGTGGGACTGACCCGCAAGACATCGGCAATCGCGCGTGCTCCGGTCCCGCCGGGCATGTTCAAGTCCAAGGTCAGCACGTCGGGCGTCATTTTTCCACAAGCCTCGATCGCCTCGGGAAACGTTCCCGCCTCGCCGACCACTTCCATGTCGGCCTGGGTATGGATGAGCAGCCGCAGGCCGGTACGCAGCACGGCATGGTCGTCAGCAATGAGGACGCGAATCTTAGGCATGTTGCTTTCAAGTTTTTGTTGACAGAGGTACGCTCACCAGGACGCGCGTGCCTGAGTTGGTTGACGATTCGATCACGGCATCACCGCCGATCAGCCGAGCTCGCTCGCGAATACTGTACAGACCGAAGGGACCGGTCCCCGTGCGGCGATTCAACGTGGCATTCAAGTCGAAGCCTTGGCCGTTGTCGTGCACTTCAAGTTCAAACGCATCCGCGCGACATCGCATGGTGATCGCGATCCGTTTCGCTCGGCCATGCCGCACGGCATTGACCACGGCCTCTTGAACAATGCGGTACAAAGCGGTCTCGACGTCTGGCTTCAATCGTGGCCGATCTACGCACTCAACGGTCAGAAAAGCGTCTGCTTCGTAGGCTTGCCGCACATCATTCAAGAACCGTTCGAGGGCGGGGACCATGCCGACATCGTCGAGCACCGCCGGCCGCAGTCCGCGGGCGATGCGGCGAACTTCGTCATGCGATTCGCCGCCAATTCGGCGGAGATCACGTGCCACACCCTTAACCGCCTCTTCGTGCGTCATTTCTTCAATGGTCCGCAATCCGACGAGCAACGTCGTCAGCCCCTGCCCCAGTCCATCGTGCAATTCTCGGGCGAGCCGCTGGCGTTCCTCTTCTTGAGCAGTCAACGCAGCGCCGAGAATTTCCTGTCGCAACTCGGCCAACTTGCTCAATGGCCCGACGATCAGCACCCACAACATCGGCGAGAGCAGGACCGTGAGCATGATCGCATCGACGAATGCTACCGCCATATCCGAAGTGGTATCGGGCACGACGTAGGGCAGCGCGAACATAACCGCCGCCTCGACCGCGAAAATGATCGCCAACACGTAGGCGAACAAATGGACCGGACGTTTTTCGAAGGGTGTTAGCATCGTGCAACCGCGGACAAACCAAGAATTACGAGCTGTTCGGACAGCAAGTATCGACTTGCAAGTTACTTCTACCAGAATACCGCGAATGCCGGGGAAACCCTGGCATCGTTTCGGGACTTATCGTTACCGATATCGGTACCAGGAAAAGCTACCTCCGGTATGGTTGTCCTGATACAGCGCGATTCACCGCCCAAAGGCATTTTACGCAACATGATCGTTTTATTGGCGGCAGCCGCGTCTATATTGAGGAGGCAAAAACGCCTAGTCACCAAGAAGTTGGTCAAAAGGTGTATCGATGCTGCGACCGAACGGGTCGTTCATGATATTAGATTTGCGTCGTGGTGCGAGAATCGATTGGGCCTGCCACCAACATTTGATTAACGTTAATCATTTCACCGCGAATGCAACGTCGACGGACACCATGTCCAACTCGGCCAAATGCGACCGTCCGTCAAGGCCCTCGCTAATCCGTCGCTTGGCTAACAGCCCAATCCGATTTGGGTTCGGCATCGTTGCTTTTGACGCTTTTGCGAGACCGGATCGCTGTTGGATGTGGTCCTGGAGTTGTTCGGGCTGCGCCAACGAGGCCGAAGTCGGGTTCCACCTCCAACGCCGTAGGCTCCGTACACGCTTCGGTCACCTCAACCGGTGCATTGAACCGAAGTGTTTTTGGAATGGAATGGAATGCAATCCTCGCCCCGGCCCAACCAAGACACTTACGATGTAATCGTGACTCCGCATGGTAACATGGCACCCGGGCTCATACGGCTTGGATCGCTCTCAAGTCTTCCTGAGGATCGGTCATACTTCGGGCGATCTAAGTGGTCCAGGGACCCCGGGCGACAGGCGGGCATCAGCGAACTAGGTACTGCTCGCGACCATTCGGAGGTGCTTAGCGAGTAGTAAACAACCGGGGTTGAACAGCAACGGAGTTGAACTCGACGGCAGATAGGTGTTCCAGTCGATTAGTTTGGCCTTTCTGAACGCAGACTTAGCAATTAGAAGATTGCGCTACGCACATCACCCGGCTAGCCGAGTGCCTTACTCAATTGATGTGCACATTGCTAGTCAATCTTTACCGCAGGCGGCCTGACCTCGGCTAGGGTAGTAGCCTCGACAATGTGATCGATGAAAATCGTCTCAGGCGTGGCACTCGTTGCACGCATGATGCCGAGTTGAAAAAACGCCACATTCTCGTCGAGTAGCGTGGCCGTCGGGGTTTTGGACACGACCTGCTCACCATCGAACCACAGCTCAACGAACCCGCGATCGGCGCTCTGCGACCAGAGCACGTGAACCGCGAAGTCATGCCAGCGCCCGGGAGTGAGCCGGTCCGACCCTTGCCAGCGCCGAGCATAAGGCACCCGGGTCGTAAACAACAAATCGGTTCCTTGGACCTCCCACGACATCAATTGCCGCCAACTGTTCCGCGACTCGAAATAGCCCACGGCGTGCGTCTCGCGCGAAAACGTTTGTGGTAGATACACGCTCCAACCGAAGTAGCGTTCGGTTCCTTCGGCCGTACCCGGCGGGGCAGGCTGATGCTGAAACTCGATTCGATCACGATCGCCACGTCGGGCGGCGTTCGTGCCATCGATTCGCACGGCATACCTCCCTTCTCGCACGATGTCGGTGATGACGTGCACGCCATCGCTCTTGGGGGCCCCCCGCCATTGCGAGAGATCACCGGTCTCAAAATCGCCCCGCCAGATGACCTCGGCCAGCAGCGGTTGTTGCGACGATGTCCACGCCAACACCACCATGGCCACGATCCAAGATCGATTCATTGTTGAAACACCATTTCTCGCTGGACCACGTTCGACACCACCTGGGACAAAAAGTAGACGCTGTCTGGCTGGACTGATACGATCAAAACTGCTCGATAGATTGATCCCTGCCGCCCGTCTGGTCAATCAGACGGCGCGCCATTCCCGCCTGCTCCCTTCGATGGCTCGATCTTCCCTAACGCTGCTCCTGTTGCTGGCGAGTCTTGCTGCTTTGCTGATGGACAGAGCGGCAGCCACGCACGCAGCGGAAGCAAACACCGATTTGGGAGCGTCGTTTCTCGCCCTGCATTGTCAAGCGTGCCATAGTGGTGATGAACCGCAGGGTGACTTTCGGCTTTCGACGCTGACCGACAACTTCGCTGATCGAGCGAATCGTGAGCAGTGGTTGAATGTGCTCCAACAAGTCAAAGACGGTGCAATGCCCCCGGCCAACAAGCCGCGTCCGACGACTGCCGAAGTTGCGGCGTTCATTACTTCGCTGGCTCAACCGCTTGCGACGGCAGCCGCGGTCGATGGTGTCTCCCCGGGCCGTGTCGTGCTGCGTCGCTTGAATCAAGCCGAGTACAAGAACACGGTGCGCGATCTGCTCGATGTGCATGTTGAGCTACACGATCTGCTGCCGCCGGACACGTCGACCAGCGGCTTCGACAACAGTGCCGAAGCGTTGCACGTGTCGTCGTATCAAATGGAGAGCTATCTCGAAGCGGCCGAGCGAGTGCTCGATGCGGCGATCGCGAATGGTCCGCGGCCTCGACTGCAACAGCGGCGACTGAGCATCAAGGACGAACGGACCGTCAAGCCGACCGGTAGCGTCTATCGGCACACAGACGATGGCGTAGCGATTTTCAGCTCCTGGGTTTCGGCCAACATCCAGGTCACGCTCTGGAACTTTCGCACGATCGATCGGGGGCGCTATCGGGTGCGGATCTCGGGTTACGGCTATCAAACGCCCAAACCGGTCATGTTTCACGTCGTGGCCGGCACTCTGACGGCCGTCACCGAGCAACGACTGATCGATTACTTCGAGGTTCCCGCCGACCAGCCGACGGTCGTCGAGTTTGTCGAACAACTCGAGCCGCGAAACACGTTTCGCATCGTGGCCGACAATCTCGGGGCATTGCCGCCCGAGGTGCAAAAGGTGGGTGCCGAGAATTACAAAGGGCCCGGCCTCGTCGTGCAATGGGTCGAAATTGAAGGGCCGCTGCTAGAGTCGTGGCCTCCCGAGAGCCACCGGCGGTTGTTTGGCGATTTGAAACAAGAGCCAGCCCCGACCGCCGATGAACCACAGCGGCGCGAGGTGGTGTCGACGCAGCCGCTGGTGGATGCCGAGCGGATTCTGAGCGACTTCGCGCGACGCGCCTTTCGCCGACCGGTGACCGCGGTCGAGGTGCAACCGTTCGTAGCACGTGTCGCAACAAAACTGTCGCAAGGGGTGTCGTTCGAGCAAGCGATGCGAGTCGGTTTGCGAGCGGTGCTCGTCTCGCCGCACTTTTTGTTCCTCCGCGAGGTGGGGCCCGCAAGCCGAGCGGGACTCGGCGTCGACGCGTCAAGCAACACGGCGTCGTCATCCACCGCCTCGCCATCAAACCCGCCGAATACATCGCCCGCGGTGCCCCGTCCCGCTCGGCTCGCGGGACCTACGGAAAACAGACCTGCCAGCATCCAACCGCTCGACGACTTTGCGCTCGCCAGTCGGCTGTCGTATTTCCTCTGGAGTTCTATGCC
>JAEUIL010000287.1 GCA_016794255.1 Planctomycetaceae bacterium
TAGAGCATCCCGACGCGGCGAGCATCAACCTGCGCCACGAGCCCGGCCTGCGTACTTGGGCCCGATACGACGATGAACAAACCGAGCTCCGGTTTCATTTTCATCACTCGTGCAGCGACGGGATCGGTGCCTATCGGTTCATCGACGATGTACTCTGCCTGTATCACAATCGAGTCACGCCGGACGAAGCAGTGACTTTGCGGCCGGTGCGGCCCGAGTTGCTCAAGCAACGCACCCGCATGGGCCGCACGTGGTGGCGGTATCTGTTGCGACTGCCGCTCACATTGATCGCCGTGGTCGCCAGTCCGCTCGAATTCAAGCTCGCGCCGCCGCGTGAGTTGCAGTTGCCAACGTTCAAGCGGCCCGAGGATGGTGACCTCCGCACGGTCGTCGACATGCCGGCCGAAAAGCTTGGTAAGGAAGAGGTGTCGCGGCTTGCCAAAGCGGCCAAGGCCCAGGGTGTGTCGCTCAACGATCTGCTCATGCGCGACACGATGGTTGCGCTCAAGGCGTGGAATGAACGCGTGAGCGGCGAGCCGTTTCGCGGTCGATTGGGTTTGGTGGTGCCGTTCAATCTGCGCTCCGCCGAGGATGACGAGCAAACCGTGACCAACATCGTCGGCATGGCCCCCATCAATGTCAGCGCGAAACAGATCGACAATCCGGCCGGACTGTTGCGATTCATCGCGATCGTGATGCGGTACTACAAACGCTTTCAACTCGCGATCGAGTTTCAGAGCGTGATCACGGTGCTGGAGCGGTTCTTCGGCTCGCTCAACACGTTTGTGGGGCCGAATCATTGCAGTGCTACAGCCACGTTCAGCAACGTGGGACGCGTGTTCAGCGACTCGCCGCTGCCCCGGATCGACGATCGTCTGCGCGCCGGTAATCTGACGCTCGCCGTGGTCGAGAGCGCCCCGCCAATCCGCCCGCACACTTGGGTCTCGTTCACGACACTCTCGTATCTCGGTGACTTGACCGTGATCGCCAATTACGATCGGCTCGCGATGAGCCACGACACCGCGCACGAGATCGTCAAATGCGTCGTGAAACAGCTCCGCACGAGCGCCGCCGTTGGCGGGTCAGCGTCCTGATTCACTCCGCAGCGTGCCTCTGTTTTGCTCGCGCGTCGGTCCGTCGACTATACTCAGAGTCCTGCCCGCTACGCTCTCGCCTGCCTGTGATGGAGTCTCTCGCCATGATCGCGCGTCGTGCCCGCTGGGAATCGTCCGTGCTTCGGCAACTCGCCGTTCTCGCGCGGGTCGGGCTCTGCTTGGTAAGCGTTGCCGAGTTGATCGCAGCAGGCGAAACGACCATCGGCGGTCGCGTGATCAAAACGCCCGACGAGTTCACCGTCGAACTCGCCGCCGGCGCGCCACTGGTTGAACGGCCAATCGCCGTCGCTCGTGACGAACGGGGACGGCTATATGTCACCGACTCGGCTGGCATGACCGATCGGGCCGACAAACAACTCGAAGCCAAGCCGCATCGCATTCGCCGACTCGAAGATCGCAATGGCGACGGAGTTTACGACCACAGCACGCTCTTCGCCGATCGAATGATGTTTCCCGAGGGGTGCATGTGGCATGCGGGCTCGTTGTATGTCGCCGCTCCGCCGCAGATCTGGAAGCTAACCGACAAGGACGACGACGGCATCGCCGAGCGGCGCGAGGTGTGGTTCGACGGACTGACGCTCGGCGGTTGTGCGAACGACCTGCACGGGCCGTATCTCGGACGCGATGGCTGGTTCTACTGGTGCAAGGGTGCGTTCGCCGAGCAGAAGTACGCACTGCCCAATGGCAAGCCGTTCGTCACGCGCTCGTCGCACATCTTTCGAGCCCGACCCGATGCGACGCAGATTGAACCGGTGCTGACCGGCGGCATGGACAATCCGGTGAATGTGGCGTTTCTCTCGACCGGCGAGCGGATCCTGAGTTGCACCTTTTTCCAGATGCCCGAGGCGGGCCGCCGCGACGGTCTGATCCACGCCATCTACGGTGGCGTGTACGGCAAGCGCCACGACTCGATTTATGCTCATAAGATGACCGGCGATGTGATGCCGAACCTGGTGCACGAAGGGGCTGCCGCTCCCTGCGGACTCATCGCGGGAAGTCCATCGCTCTTCGGCGGCGGACACGGCGATCATCTCTTTGCGTGCTATTTCAATCTGCACAAGGTCGTGCACTACACCACTCAGCCCGACGGCGCGACATTGGCCACGAAGCCGGTCGATCTCATCGCGAGCGATCATCCCGACTTTCATCCCACGGACGTCTTTGAAGATGCCGATGGCTCGCTGCTCGTGGTTGATACCGGAGGTTGGTACAAGGTGTGTTGCCCGACGTCGCAATTGGCCAAGCCCGACGTGCTGGGGGCGATTTACCGTCTGCGCCGCAAAGACCAATCGCGGGTCGACGATCCGCTAGGAACGACCATCGCTTGGGATCGAGCCACTCCGAGCGAATTGGCGGCGCTACTGAGCGACAAGCGGCAGTTCGTCGTGCAACGAGCGACCCAGCAGTTGCGCCGTGTCGGCGAGTCGGCCATCGGTGCGTTGCAGCCGTTGATCGAGCAGCATGCGTCGGCTGACGTTCGCAAGCAGGCCGTCTGGACATTGGCGAGCATCGAGTCGCCAGCGAGTCACACCGCGGTGCGGATCGCGCTTCAGGATCGTGAACCGCAGGTCGTGCAGGCCGCGTGCCATGTCGTGTCGTTGCGACGCGATCGCGGTGCGCTCGGGGCGTGTATCGACCTGCTTAAACACACGGATGCGGCCGTGGCGCGAGTCGCGGCCGAGGCGATTGGCCGGATCGGTGACCCCGCGGCGATCCCCGCGTTGTTGCAGGCCGTCGAGCAACTCGGGCCCTTCACGCCCGACGCCTCGGGTGCGCCGGAACAAGCGTCGCGCCGGATCCGCGAGCATGCGTTGATCTACGCCTTGATCGAGATCGGCGATCCCACCGCGACGCAGGCAGCACTGCAATCGTCGTCGCCACAAGCGCTGCGTGCCGGACTCGTCGCTCTCGATCAAATGGACGACAGCCCGCTCGAAAGTGCGGCGGTGGTCGCGCGACTGAATCATGCCGACCCAATGTTGAGTCGCACGGCGGCGTGGATCGTGTCGCATCGACCGGCCTGGGGACCGGCGCTCGTCGCGTACTTCGCCGAACGTTTGCAACAACCGCCGACCGACAAGGAATCGCAACAAGCACTTGCGGTGCAACTCGCGCAGTTGGCCAAGAGCGAGGCGATTCAGACGCTCTTGGCATCGACCCTGAGTTCGTCGAAACAGCCGGTTGCGCAGCAGATCGTGCTCCGCGCGATGATCGAAACGCGCCCGGCGATCACACCGCTGCCGTGGCTCGATTCGCTGGCGACAACATTGGCGAGCGATCACGCCGACGTACTGAGAATCGCTGCCGAGGCGGCCCGAACGTTGAAGCAACCGAAGGGTGGGCACGCCGGCTTGAACGCGGCCCTCGTCGCGGTCGGCAAACGGACGACGGTTGCGATGGAAACTCGGCTCAACGCTTTGACCGCAGTCGGCGGCATCGGGCCGGTCGAGCCCGAATTGTTCGCCGAGTTGACCCGTCGCACGCTGCCCGATGAAGCGTACGAGTTGCGGAGCGCCGCGACCGACGTGCTCGCCAAAGCGACGCTGACCGACGAGCAACGGCTGACCTTGGTGCAAACGATCCAACAGGTCGGCGCGCTAGAGTTGCCGAAGCTGCTCGCGGCGTTCGAGAAAGCTCCCAGCGAATCGCTCGGTCTGAAACTGATCGCGGCCTTGCCATCGTCCACCGGCTTTCGCGGGCTGCGAGTCGACTTGCTCAAGCAACTGCTGACGAAATTCCCCGCCACGGTGCAGCAAGCGGGGGCATCGCTCGTCGTGCAACTCAATGTCGCCGTAGCCGAGCAGTCAGCCCATCTCGATCGACTGTTGAAAGAGCTACCGCCAGGCGATGTGCGGCGCGGACACGAGGTGTTCTTGAGCAAGAAAGCCGCGTGCTCCACCTGCCACGCGGTGGGGTATCTCGGCGGCCGACTCGGACCGGACCTGACCAACATCGGCAAAGTCCGCACCGAGCGCGACTTGGTCGAGTCGATCGTGTATCCCAGCGCGAGCTTCGTGCGTAGCTACGAGCCGGTGACTGTCGTGACCGACGACGGCGTCGCGGCGTCGGGGATCATCACTTCCGAGACGGGCGACGAGCTCGTCGTGACCGCCAACGCCACGCAGTCCTTCCGCTTCAAGCGAAGTTCGATCGTCGAGATTCAACCCGCCCCGGTCTCGGTAATGCCGCAAGGATTTGTCACGCAACTCACCCCGCAAGAGATCGCCGATCTCGTGGCGTTCATGAAGGGACGATAGGCATTCGTTCCAAAAGCACTAGAGTCCAACAAATACCATTTCGCGTAACTTATAAACGGAAAGACAAGCCGTCCAAACTAATCGAGCACTTAGTTCGTGTACCTCGTAGTCGAGACGATTTTGAGTTGGTCGTCAGCATGCGATGCGAGCTAAGCCAGCAGGGGTCCGAGAAACAATTGCTCATTCTACTGCTAAGTCAACAAATCCTTCTCATGGTTAACGACGACGCCCTCGCAAAAATCCGCTCGTTGCTGTCACAATTCGATCTAGAGAATGGACTTATTTTTCTAAATCGCTTGTCGCACATTGCACGTGGCGAAACGTCTGACAGTCAGATGGCAGCTTGGGTCCAGCGATATGACCTAGTCATTTTCCCTCACATCCTTCATTACCTAGGCAAAGAGCTACTTAATAACGCGTCATACCTGAACATTCGCAAGATGTCGATTGACGACTACCACACGCTTCACGAACTAGTTGTATCGTCTCCGGATCCGATACTTGATGACCCTGATTGGATTAAAAAGGACCCCTCCGGCCTATTTGAACGTCTCTTGCAACAACAGATCATTCCTCAGCATCCTAACCTAAAGAAGAAGATCGGATTGGCCTTAGGGCTATTTCGTGACCTCCCAGCAGTGAACTGGCCGATCACTTTTGATCTTCGAAGTGAAATTGAGAACGAAATTGAATGTCCAGTTGAGTCTTTCATCAAGCAGGGGTTCATCGCTTCCGCGCTGAGTCGAAACACTTGTGACGGAGTCCTTTGTCGCGGCGCTTTTGACGAAAGGATCGTTCGAGAGGCCTTTCACAGTGGCTTTGCGGATTGCGAACCTGTTAGCTGGCTGCGTTTTCTTGAAAGGATATCTTGCGATCGCGATACATTTCGAACTCGCTGCAAACCGACAACTGACATGACGACGATCACCCCAGAGCCAAGAATAGGCGATTGTGAAGCGCTGGCAACAGCCCCGGGACCTTTTGCGTTCAATCCCTTATGGCAATTCCCGGTTATCAAAGGACCAAGAGGCGATTACATAGCGATTGACCCCGCCCTTATTATTGAACGAGTCACACTCGGCCTCTTCTGCGACATGCACAATCACTTCAAGGGAGAATTTACTTCCAAGTTTGGATACACTTTCGAAGCATTTGTGGGGCACATGCTTAGAGAGGCATGTAGTTCAAACGCGATCTGGTCAGCAAGTGATTGGGAAGCAAGCAATGGTGCTAACAGATTGCTCAAGCAAAAGATTTCAGACTGGGTGATACGGTGTAACAACGCAAATGTTCTTGTGGAGTGCAAGAGCATGCGAGCGTCTTTAGAGCTGCGACAAACCGGCAGCGATGCGTCCATTCATTCCGTTAACAATCGCATTGCAGACGCGGTAACTCAGCTTTCGGTGCATGCTGCAAGTATCATGGGTGGAGATTGGGAAAGTGAGGGAATCGCCAGGCTCGATTGCGTCGGAATTATCGTCACTTATGGCAAGCTATTCTCTCCGAATGCACCGTTTTCACGCGATCGGATAAAGGAAATGTTATCCGCCCGTGGCATTCAAATGATTCCGTATGTAACGCTATCGCTTGAGGACTTTGACTCTGTAATACACCTCGTTGAAACGGGACATTCACTGTCGTCGCTCGTAGCAACCCTTAGCTCCGCGAATAACGTTTTTGCTCCTTTACGACCGTTTAGAGCTGAACTGGCTGTATGTGAA
>JAEUIL010000290.1 GCA_016794255.1 Planctomycetaceae bacterium
ATGGCCGCTAAAGGATGGCGTCGTCCCTTACGCCCCCGAGGATCGGGGGGATTGCCGCCAGCATCGCCAGCGAGCTTTCTCCAGCGCAGGCTTCCACAAAACACGTCCGTGCTCAGGAAAACAATCGACTCCGTTCCACTCCATACAATCCCAACTCCCGGAGGGTTCAACCTTTCGGAAAACTGATCGGCCGTGCATCAGGACGACGTTGACTTTGGGGCGATTGAGGCGGTCAGAAGAGGAGAGTGACTCGATCGCCCGAACTGGCGGAGATCGAGAGAGCTTACCAATGAGGCGAGTGTGACTTCTTCGTCTATGACGATCTCAGCCGTCTCATCCGGGACGGCGCTGCCGTGTGTCTGCTTGGCATCGGCGTGGACAACGGCACGCGATCCATCTGCGTTAACTATGGCATCGCCCCGGTGGAAGATATCTGAAAAATAGGATGCCCTGAACGCTCATGGCGCGTACCTCGCTCATAGTCAGCGGACCCTTATGCGGATCAAGCAGATGATGATGAACCGCTAAAAGTAGTTCCAAGCAAGCCGCTCCCGTTGCCACAGTCGAGCGACAAATTCTCGATCTATCTGGTTCGACTGGCGACTCCGTCGGACTCATTCGCGAGTTGCTTGAAAGTGCCGAAGTTCGGCGCTCTGTAGAACGGCGTCTACACCATGAAGATGCCGATTTGTTGGTGTTTGCGATCAAGCCAGAATTGCGTGCCGTTGCGCGGCGCGTTGTTCGTCAAGACGTGGCGCACGACCAAGCGAACGACGATACGCCAGCTCGACGCGCCCGGCGGGACCACTTTTGTTCCGCCGTCAGTTGCGTGCTCGCCGTGTGCGCTAGGAATGGTATTACACGGGTGTAAACATCGGTACGGGTGGCGGTGGTTGTACTCATGGTCTCGGTCTCCTCGGGTTTGAAATTGGGTAACGCCCCTTGTGAAAAAAGCGCTCGCTTTTCGGAGCAAGGGGGGCGAAGCCCGAAATGCACGGGGAGAATCAGTGGTCGCGGTAGGGGACCGGGTTTCCCCGGCCCCCCCGCACAGATCCGTACGTGCAGCATTACCGCATACGGCTCTTACTTCGGGTGCTTGGCGTAGAAGCGGTCATTGGGATACGGTTGCAGAATCTTGGCTCGAGGTAACCAACGATCGACGTATCGGTCACAGCGTTCCCACGAAAGCCGATGCCGCTGACTGCGACGGCGGAGAGCCGTGAGCCAGAGGCGGGCGGTTTGCGTGCGGAAGCTTTCCAAGGCCGCCGAGTTGCCGGGAACTGCGTGGTATTGAAAATACCCTTGCAGTACCGATCGCAACCAGGTGCCCTGCTGCGGAATGGGTTCGTGTCGCCGACGCATCAGCGCCTGCTTCAGAACCTGCAGCCGGGCGCGAAGGCGCTTGGTCGCCGTTTGCCGCTTCACGACAAAACCTTCGCTTACTCGCTTCCTCCCACAGATGTGAGTGAAACCCAGAAAGTCAAAGGTTTCTGGCTTACGATCACCGCGAGCGCGCCGATTTCGGAGAGCGAACCGCCCGAACTCGATCAGTCGCGTCTTATCGGGATGTAGAGCCAAGCCAAACTGCTGGAAGCGTTCCCGCAGGTCGTGCAGGAATCGTTCGGCTTCGTGTCGATACTGGAAACCCAGGACGAAATCGTCCGCATACCGCACGACGATCACGTCGCCGGCCGCGAACCGCGTTCGCCATTGCTGAACCCACAGGTCGAAAACGTAATGCAGGAACACGTTGGCCAGTAGCGGTGAGGCTACGGAACCTTGCGGAGTCCCCACGTTCGTCGGCGACCACTGACCGCCCTCCGAAACACCAGCCCGCAACCATTTGCGGATCAGACGTAGCATTCGACGATCAGCGATTCGGTGCTCGATGAATTTCAGCAGCCATTCGTGGTTGATGGAGTCAAAGAATCCTTGAATGTCTGCATCAAGCACCCAGTTCACCTTGCGACTCGTCAGGCCCATCCACAGCGCGTCGAGCGCGTCATGCGTGCCGCGATGAGGACGGAAGCCATAAGAGAAACCCAAGAAGTCTTCCTCGTAGATCAGATTCAGCACGGTGACCACGGCTTGCTGGACGATTTTGTCTTCCAGTGCCGCAATTCCCAAGGGCCGTTGTCGGCCGTCAGGTTTCGGGATATAAACCCGTCTCGATGGCTGAGCCTGATACGTCCCCTGGTGAACTCGCTCGTGCAGGTTCGCCAGGTGCTCTTCGAGTCGAACTTCGTTTCGCGCCACGTCGTCCCATCCACCCCCGGGGCTGCTTCCCGTTTTAACGCGGAAAAGCTGTCTCGTAGTAAGTCGATGGTGACGTGATGCAACAAGGCGGTGAATCGTGCATGTCGATCTCGACGTGCCACTTCTCGCACACGCCACCGAACAAGCAACGCGGCGCTCCGGCTCTGTGTCCGGACCGTGGTCGTCGGTGTCGTGTTCCCCTCAGTCGGCCGCCTTCCCTCCATCACCTCCGCCGACGAATTTCGGTCGTCTTGGTTCGGCGATTTCCCAGGTACTATGCAGCCGTCCGACTTCCCAGGAACGTGCGTGTCAGGGTTACGGCCATCGGCCTTTCCCGACCGGCCCTGCGGACCATCTCCGCGGGGCGTTTCTGGGATCTCCTGGTTCCCAAGCGAGGAGTTTTCATGCATGCGCAGGGTCTTCGACTGCGCGGGACTCGATCCAGGCTTGCCATGTGCGTCTGTTTCGATATTGCCTTCCGCTTCGCTTAACAGCGTCGGCGTCCCGGAGAACCTGATTTCGCAGCTCGATGGCTGGCCTGCATGTGCCCCTGTCAACGCTTCACCCACGTCGTTACCGGCGTTGGCGCATGACTCGGGGTCAGGATGACGGGCTAAGTCTTTCCTGCATGACTCTTTCATTCACAACTCCT
>JAEUIL010000305.1 GCA_016794255.1 Planctomycetaceae bacterium
CACAACTTGACCGATCGTCTTCCCGGTCGCGATCATCGCCTCCGCTTCACGCAGCTTCTTGATGATCTGCTCCGGAGAATGCTTCTTGCCTTTCATCGAAAGTCCTTTCGCCCAATTCGGGCCGTTGGACTCTCATAGCACCTGGATCAGGTTTCGGGGAGCACTCCATGAGTGCACCGGCTCGATTACATTCGGAAGTTTTAACAACCCAGCGAAGATCACTTCCAAGGTCATTAAGACTTGGTCAAAGATATTGCAGCGACTGCCGACATCGCGTCTACTCTTAAAGTACCGAGGATTTGACTGTCGGAGCGTACGGGAGCGTTATCAATCGCTATTCGAGGCCGAAGCGATCGATCTGGAACGCGTCGAATTTCAGGGGGCGTCTCCATTTGCGGAAATGCTTGATCTGTATAACACCCGAATTGATCTGGCACTCGACCCATTTCCGTACAACGGCGGCACCACCACTATCTTGGCGTTATACATGGGGGTGCCGGTTGTGACGTCTCCGGGTGAGACCGTCGCGTCACGACAATCGCTCTCGGTGCTGACAGCCCTGGGCGTTACCGAGACAGTGGCTCGCGACCTGGACGAGTATGTGGAATTGGCAATAGGTCTGGCAAAAGATTTGCCGCGTTTAGCTCAGTTGCGCCGGACCCTCCGCCCGCTGTGCCTGGCTTCGGGGTTGTTCGACGGGCAGAAATTCACGGCGGACTTGATGAACCAGCTGCGCCAGGTCTGGCGGGATTGGGTCGCTCAGCACCCCAACTAATTCGTGATCCCGGATAAGTCCTGACGATGCAATCGAACCTGTCACGTGTAACGACGGTGCGTCGCGTGAATCGTTATCACCGAGCTAACCGGACTGCCGACGCTAGCGAGATGGCGACCGAGTTCGCAGCAAAGGGCGTCATCGACCCGGCAAACCGGCGGAATCGGAGTTTAGCTGGCCGCTTTTCGGGTCAAAACGTTCTCCGCCGCGAAAAAATTTCTCAAGTTTTTTTGCCGTGAAGTGAACTCAGCCCTTACGCGTGACGTATCGGAATTGGCCAAGCCCCCACGCGGTTACCGTCGGTCGTCCGGCGTGTGCCGATTTTGCTGGGGGCGTTGTTCTTGATCGAGCCGGCCCGCACCGGCTCTGGATTGTGCGATAGCGATGGCCCGGCGAACGTGTTCAACCCAGGTGAATGCGTTTGTCGCACGGTTAGCGAACGAGTCGCTGTTGGTCGTTTCAGGCTCGTTTGACGCTCCGCGCTATTCGACTTAGGGTTCCTGTTGCCCACACGAACTGCGGCGTTCGCCGCCTGAATGCCGGTCGCTCGACCGGACTCATCTCACCGTCTTTCCTTCCTCAATTGCGTCGTTCTGCGCACGCACTATGCGCCGAGCGATCGGGAGTTGTCACCGCATGGCCATGCGCACCGGAGATCTTCTGCGCCGTAAGCTCAGCGTCGAGCGTTTGGAACGTCGTGACATGCTGGCTGGCTTCAGCGCCACGCTCGACGCGCAAGGCGTGCTCAAGATCACGGGCACGGAAGCCAACGATGACATGTTCCTGGTCAACAACGGCAGCAAGCTCTACATCTACGGCCAAGCGCAGCAATTCAACGTCTCGCAGGTCAAGCAGATCTCGATCGACGGCCTCGGTGGCAACGACGTGATTCGCCTCGACAGCCAAGTCATCGGCGGCATGCAAGCGATCTATGCTCCCACGGTTATCAACGGCGGCGCTGGCAACGATATCATTCTCGGCGCTCAAGGCGACGACGTGATCTTTGGCGGCGATGGCAACGACGTGCTGTTCGGCCTCAATTGCAATGATTATCTCGACGGCGGACTCGGCAATGACGTGCTTTACGGCGGCAACGGCGTCGACACGCTAGCGGGCGACAAAGGAAACGACATTCTGCTCGGCGAAGCGGGCACCGATTTCCTCACCGGTGGCGACGGCAGCGACGTGCTTTACGGCGGTACCGACACCGATTGGCTCGACGGCGGTCGTGACTACGACTGGCTCTTCGGCGAAGCCGGTTACGACTACCTGTTCGATACCAACTCGAACTACATCACCGACAGCACCGGCCAAGTCCTGCAAACCCATTACGGCTGGTTCGACATGAACCTGTCGGACGATCTGCTCCGCAGTATCGCTCGTTCGACGTATCGCGATGGCGACATGAGCCGCACCGACATGATCGCCATTTACGGCGCTGTCGGCCGCGACGGGGTCGTCAGTGCCACGGAACTCGCCGATCTCCGGGCAATTGTCGGCAGCGGATCGACCGTGATCATGGCCGATTATGTGAAGGTGTTGGCCACCAAGATCGCCGCGGGCGACGCCGGAAACGCCCTGTTCCAAGGTGGTGCGCTCGGCAATTTGACCGGCGGTTCTTCGGCCGCTCAGCTCAACAAGTTGGTTGGCAAGTGGTTCTACGGCAGCGATCGGCCGAACACGACGATCGGCGGTACCACGTATGCCTACAACTACGCTCAAGGCAGCTTGTTTGTGGGCGGGGCCGCGTTCAACGACTTACGTCAAGGTTACGTCGGCGACTGCTATTTCCTCGCCGGTTTGGGTGCCGCGGCGCTGAAGACGCCAGCCACCATCCAGAACATGTTCGTCGACAACGGCGATGGCACGTTCACGGTCCGGTTCTTCAATAACGGCAAGGCCGACTATGTGACCGTCGATCGTTACCTGCCGGTCGATAGCAACGGTCGCTTTGTGTTCGCCGGAGCCGGTCTGCGTGCCTCGACGGCCACCAACGAACTGTGGGTCGCTTTGGCAGAGAAGGCGTATGCCCAACTGAACGGCTCGGGCTGGCTGCGTGGCCCGTCGGGAGCGAACTCGTACAGTTCGATCGCCGCCGGCTACATGGCCGATGCGTTCGAGCAGATCACGGGCCGCGACTCGTCGTTGGGCAACTCGATCAACCTGGCCTCGATCATCAACGCCTTCAACAGCGGCGCCCTGGTCGGCTTCGCGTCCAAGTTCAGCGGCCCGGTATCGCAAGGCGTCGTCCGCGGCCATGCCTATGTGATGACCGCCTACAACGCCGCGACGCAAACCGTCACGCTGTTCAACCCCTGGGGCGAAGGCGGCAGCACGCCCGCCACCTTGACCATGAACATCACGCAACTGCAAGCGAACTTCCTGTACTTCGATCGTACGATCTAGTGCCTCGTACGATCTAAGATGTGTGTGGTGCCGATCATCTCCATCGTCTGACGTCGGGCGACCGACTCCCCGCCCCCGCCGGACGATGGAATGATCGCGGCACTTCGCTTTCAAGCGTGAACTGTGCCTGAATTGCCGGCAAAAAAGTGTGATTGCCGGCCAAAAGAACAACGGACCGACACCGCCGCCAGGGCAATATCGGTCCGTTGTGTGATTCAGATGGACCTCGTCAAACGACGCACGTTACGGCGTCGCAATCTGACTCTCGTCTTGCGGTCCGCCGACGCGGTGGAAGTGGTTGTGATCGATGTAGATCACTTCGCGAGCATCCTCGTCAACCAGCGTGTGCGGCAGCGGCCAACCCACCCGGCGAACGCGAGTGTAGAAGACGGTGCACTTGTAGTGAGCATGGTGCAACTGAGCTGGTCCAATCAGCGGATAGACACGCGGCGGATCGACATAATCGGCGATCGGCTCGATGATCATTTTCACATTGTTGCGTTGCTTCTCGTACAGCAGCGGGAAGCCACCCTGCACGCTGTCAACCTTTTCCAACGCCCGCATCACTTCGTCCGGCGACGGCGGATCGAGCGCCACCGGCGGACCACCCTCGGTGATCGGCCCCAAGACCGGCACGCGTTCGTAGCGTTCATGGTTGTGGAACTTGTCTTCCAAGTCCTTCGCAAAGTACGGGCTGACGGGCATCGGACCCGGGATCTGAAAGATCGGCCCGCCCACGGTGTTGAGTGGAAAAGAGCAGCCGGTGCTAATCGCCATCGGGGCCGCGAGCATCAGAAGTACGGCACGATAGGCAAGCGACTTGGACATGGGCGTTCTCACACTTCTTGTGTCTTGAACGATGGAGTTCAGCCGGCCGTCGACTGTTGCCACGCCTATGAACGTCGCGCCAGTCCACTTTCCCGGAACTAGGCGTATGTATCGGTACGGGTTGCGCCGAACTTGGGGATTTTTCCAAAAATGAGGATTTTGACGGCCAAGCGATGCTAGCAACAGCCGCGGGACTCGCTATTTCCCACGTCAGAACGCTAGCATTCGACGCAGCTACCGCGCATCCGCCGCCTTCGAGACGATCAGCTTCGTGCCATCAAGTCCCAGGCCCGCCACGGCCGAGACGCCAAACGCACTCGAAAAGGCCACGAACACCTCGCGCCAATCCTGGTTTGCGTCGTAGTGCTGGAGAATATAGTTGGCCATGATGGGCGACAGCGCCGCGCCAATGTTGCCCCACATGTTGCCCCAGCCGAGGATCGCTCCCGTGTATCGACCGCCCACGTCTTGGGTGTAGGCCCACACACCGCCGACGCCCAGGTCGGTCGTAAATGACACCGCCGCGATGGCAGCCACTATCGCCCACGGATCATCGAGCCACAAGCACGCCACATAGGCCAATGTCGAAATGAAACGCGAGCCGGCGATGGGAATCGCTCGCCCCCAGCGAACACCGAGCCGACGTGTCGAATAATCGACGAGCACGCCCCCCATCATCATCCCCACCATGCCGCAAAGCATCGCGATGGTTTGGAACGAGCCCGCCTCGAGCTCGCTCATCCCTTTGACTTCGATCAAGTAGCGTGGCATTTGGCCGACAATGAACACCCAGCCGACATTGGTGCAGAACTGAACGAGGCAGTTGAGCCACATGCCGAAGCTGCTTAACAACGGTCCCCACGGCATGCCGGTTTTCACGCGACGTGCATGCAGTTCCGACTCGGGCCGTCCCTCATGAATTAAGGCACATTCGGCATCGTTACAGGCTGGATGCTCCTCGGGCGACGTGCGAAACACTTGATAGAAGAACCACGCTGAGCCGAGGCCCGCGAGTCCGTACAAAAACAGAGCCGGCCGCCAGTCCCAGCGACCGATGATCCACGCCGTTAAAATAGGTGCCACCGCGCCGCCGATCCGGCCTCCGGTCGCCACCACCGAACTGCACAGGGCTCGCTGCTTAAAGGGCATCCAAGTGCTGAGCAGACCGACGCTCGTCGGGTAGGCTCCGGCTTGCACCACGGCAAGTCCGACCCGAGCGGCGAGCAACGTCGCAAACCCGGCCGCGAACCCGCCGAGCATCGTGAAGAGCGACCAAACCGCGACATAAAACGCAAGCATGCCACGCGCACCGAACCGATCGGACAGATAGCCCGCCGGCACCTGACAAAGCGCGTACGCCCAAAAGAAGCCGCTGATAATCCAATCTTGCTGCAGGCTCGTGAGATCAATATCCGACTTGAACGAGGCCGAGGCGAGGATGTTCCCGATGCACACGCGATCGAGATACAGCATGAACGACGTGAGCGTCGTCGCCGAAAGTACGAGCCAGCGAATGTTTGTCGGTTGCGCGTTGGATGGCTGGCTCATGCAAGGTGCCTCGTCAGTGGATGAATAGCATTCGACGTTTCATGACTCGGAGCTGGAACCGGCGGTGGAATGGAAACACGGAGCGTGATGCAGGCTATTGCCAGTTACAACATGAACCAACGATTCGCTCCGTGTGTGCTCCGTGAACTCCGTGCTCTCCGTGTTTTACTTCTCCGCCTTTACGCTTCCCCCAACGACTCGCGTAGCCGCCGCAGTTCATCGCGGAGCCCCGCCACTTCCGCTTTCAAAGCGTCGATCTCGATTTGCCACGGCTTCGTGCGGCCCCCGTCTTCAACCGCAGCAGCAGGCTCGTCGGCATCGTCGGCTTCATCCGCACTGGCAAGCGCCGCCGCACCGACGGCCTCGAACTCGCGCTTAACCTTTTCCAGCTCGCGCGGCTCGTACAGATTGTGGCACACCACGTGGCCGCGTCCCTCGGGCGTGATCGAGAGCACGAGCTTCTTATCCTTGAGCGTCTGGATGATCGACCGCATGGCACCCAGATCGGCGATGGGGGCCATGCGACTGGCACGCGTCCGCAGCTCACCCTCGGTCTGAGCGCCCCGCAATAGCAACTCGGCGAGCACGGCCACCTCGGTGCTTTCGACGCCGAACCAATCGCCGCCATAGTGTCGATATTTGGCAACTCGCCCCGAACCCCACACCTCGGCCACCGCGCCGAGTTGCCGCAAGTGTGCCAGGGCCCGCTCGACTGCATCCGATTCGATGTTCATCATCGGAAAGCGGTTCGACTTTTGATTTGCACCGACCATGAGACCGTTGACGGTCATCGGATACGACTCGGGCACGGTCTTGGCTTTCTCGATCAACACGCCGAGCACACGACGCTCGATGGCCGAGAGG
The DNA here is from genome assembly GCA_016794255.1 of Planctomycetaceae bacterium. Taxonomy (GTDB): domain Bacteria; phylum Planctomycetota; class Planctomycetia; order Pirellulales; family PNKZ01; genus JAEUIL01. The sequence goes on from JAEUIL010000305.1 coordinate 6,422, forward strand.
GGACACCAACGGGGATTCGGATCATGGCCAGTTTCGGGCGGGGACTCGCTCACAACGTAACTCCGGCGAATGGGGCGATGTCAAGGCTCCAAGTTATCGCACGAAATCAAGGGGTTGGCCAGACTCACCTGCCCGAGGAACCCAATCCGGCTATACTCGGGCGATCGTCTCGCATTTTTTTGGAACCGCCCGCCGTGCTCGATCTGTATCGCCTCTCCGCTGCGCAACTCGCCGCTTGGCTGATCGAACATGGATTCGCACCTGTTCACGCCGCGCGGCTGATGCGGTATCTGTACCGCGATGGCGTTGCGGATGCGGCTGAGATGACCGACCTGCCGCCACGACTACGAGCCACCATCCAACGGGATACGCACCTCTCGCCCCTCAAGCTCATGCGGCAGACGGTTTCTGCGGACGGCCTCACACGCAAGTTTCTGCTCGGACTTCACGATGGCGAGACGATCGAAACCGTGTTGATGCGTTACGAGGGGCGCTGGACCGCGTGTCTCAGTTCGCAGGCCGGGTGTCCGCTCGGTTGCGTCTTCTGTGCCACGGGCCAGGCCGGTTTTCGCCGCAATCTGACGACGGGGGAGATTGTCGCTCAAGCGGTGTTCGTGAATCGAACCCTGAGCAAGCAAACTCGCGTCGATACCCGGGGCCAACGTCGCGAGTCCCTGCGCAACATCGTGATGATGGGGATGGGCGAGCCGTTGCTCAACTACGACGCCGTGGTCGCGGCGATGGACGTGGTCTGTGATCGTGCCGGTCTGGCGATCGGCGGCAAGCAAATCACGCTGAGCACCGTCGGCGTCGTGCCCGGCATTCGCCGGCTGGCCGACGAACGGCAGCCCTGTTCGCTGGCGGTCTCGTTGCACGCCGCCAATCAGACCGATCGCGCCAGATTGGTTCCTGCGGCTCGCATTTGGCCACTCGATGAGTTGTTAGACGCGTGCCGCTATTACACCACGCAACTCGGCCGGCGGATACTGTTTGAGTGGACGTTGATTGCCGGTCAAAACGACTCGGTCGATCATGCGCGAGAGTTGGCCAGCCTGTTGCAAGATATTCCGGCGCAGGTCAACGTGATTCCGTTGAACTTAACTTCGGGTTTTGACGGCGAGCCGGGGTCGCATGCCGCCCGGGAGCAATTCAGCGCGACGCTCCACGAATACGGCTTGCCCGTGAGCATTCGGCAGCGCCGGGGCCTCGACATCACCGCGGGTTGCGGTCAACTGGCGAACGCTTGAGCCGTTGGGCAGTTTCGCTCGCAGCCGATTCGCGGGTT
>JAEUIL010000339.1 GCA_016794255.1 Planctomycetaceae bacterium
AACTTACTCACCTACTCACTTACTCACCGCTTATATTCGATGTCCGTCCTACCCACCGAATTCGAAACCCGTGATCTCGCCCATGACGAGCAACGGGACTATCTGTGGACGCTGAACTTCGGACCGCAACATCCGGCGACCCACACCACGCTACGGATCGTGTTGAAGCTCGAAGGGGAACGCGTGATCGACGCGATGCCCGACATTGGCTATCTCCACTCGGGCTTTGAAAAGATCGGCGAGTCGCTCGACTACAACCAGTACGTGACCGTCACCGACCGGATGAATTACATCTCGCCGATGGCCAACAACGTCGCGTGGCACACGGCGGTCGAACGGCTGTTGGGGATCGAGATCACGCCGCGCTGCAAGTACATCCGCACGATCATTTGCGAGCTGGCCCGGATCAGCGATCACTTGCTGTGCAACGGCGCCGTCGGGCTCGATACCGGCGCGTTCACGTTCTTCTTGTACGCGTTCAACAAGCGCGAAGATATCTACGACATTTTCGAGACGCTGTGCGGCGCTCGCTTCACCAATAGCTACACGCGCGTCGGCGGGTTGTCGCAAGACGTGACGCCGCTCGTGATCGAGAAGATTCGCGCCTTTATCAAGTCGTTCCCGAAGGTGCTCGACGACATGGATCGGCTGCTCAATCGCAACCGCATCTTCCATGATCGCGTTAAAGGCGTGGGCGTGTTGACCAAGGCCGAGGCGCTCAGCCGCAGTTGCAGTGGCCCGATCGCTCGTGCGAGCGGCGTGAGTCGCGATCTGCGCAAGGATGAGCCGTACTTGGCTTACGCCGATTTCGACTTCAAGGTGCCGTGTTCGACCGCGGGCGATTGCTTTGCTCGTTACCTGGTTCGCATGCACGAGATGCGTGAGAGCTTGAAGATCATCACTCAGGCGCTCGAGAACATCCCGGCCGGGCCGATCAATGTCGGCATCGATGAACGCACCGCGCTGCCGAACAAGCGGATGGTGTACTCGACAATCGAAGGTTGCATTTCGCACTTCGAGCTGTCGATGGCCAACCGTGGGTTTGAGACACCGCATGAAGAATCGTACGCGGCGATCGAGTCGCCCAACGGCGAGTTGGGTTTCTACCTGGCAGGTGACGGCACCGATGTCGCCTACCGCGCACGTTGCCGACCGCCGTCGTACATCCACTTTGCTTTGTTCCCGCACCTGATTCGCGGTCACACGTTGAGCGACATTGTCGCGGTGCTCGGAAGCTTGAACATCATTGCTGCTGAATTAGACCGTTGAGGAGAGAAGAAAGTGGTTGGTGGTTGGTGGTTGGTGGTTAGTAAAGAGCAGTCTTTAACTAACCACTAGCCACCAACCACTAGCCACTTGCCCCCACCATGCCCGTTCTCACTGACGAAATGACTGCGGCCATCAAGGCCTTCATCCCGCGCTATCCGAACAAGCAGGCGGTGACGTTGCCGGCGTTGCACATTGTCAACGAACGGCTGCGGTACGTGCCGCTCGAAGCGGTGGTCGAGATCGCCGCGATCCTCGAACTGCATCCGGCCCAGGTGCAAGACACGCTTAGCTTTTACGGCTATTTCAAGCAAGACGCTCCCGGCGGCGAGATCCGTGCGTGGGTCTGTCGCAGCATTAGCTGTGCGCTCCGCGGTGGTGAAGAAGTCCTCGATCACATGTGTCACAAGCTCGGCATCAAGCCGGGTCAAACGACCGGCGACGGCAAGCTGACGCTCGAGTTCGCCGAGTGCCTGGGTGCTTGCGAGTACGCCCCGTGTATGTTGGCCGGCAAGGAGTTGGTGAAGAACTTGACGAACGAGACGGCGGATCAATACCTGCAAAAGCTGAAAGCGGAAAGCTGAAAGCTGTTGCGATAGTTGCGAGACGAGATTCACGAGCACGATCCAGGAGTTACGACTGCAAGGTTGATGTTGAGCGTCAGACGGTGCAAACCGCTTTCAGCTTTCAGCTTTCGGCTTTCAGCTTTTCCCCATGCCCAAATTCGAACCCGTACTGATGGCCAACATGCACCGGCCCGACAGCCATACACTCAAGGTGTATGAGTCGACCGGCGGCTATCAAGCGCTCAAGAAAGTGCTCAAAGAGAGCACGCAAGAGTCGTTTCGCGACTTGATCAAGAACAGCGGCCTGCGTGGTCGCGGTGGCGCGGGTTTTCCCACCGGGCTCAAGTGGACGTTCCTGCCCAAAGATCACCCGGGCCCCATCTACCTGTGCATCAATGCCGACGAGAGCGAGCCGGGCACGTTCAACAATCGCTACTTGATGGAGCTCGATCCGCATCAAGTCATCGAAGGGACGATCCTCAGCAGCTTTGCCACCAAGGCGTCGACCGCGTACATCTATCTTCGCATCGAGTACCCGACCTGCTACGAGCATCTCGAAGCGGCGATCGCCGAGTGCTATGCGGCCGGTTATCTTGGCAAGAACATCTTGGGCAGCGGTTACTCGCTCGACATGTACATGCACCGCGGCGCGGCTGCGTACATCTGCGGTGAAGAGACCGGGCTGATCGAAAGTCTTGAAGGCAAACGTGCCTGGCCGCGGATCAAGCCGCCGTTCCCGGCCGTCGAAGGTTTGTTCCGCAAGCCGACCGTGGTCAACAACGTCGAGACGGTCGCGTGTGTGAAGCAGATCGCTGATCGCGGCGTCGAGTGGTTCAAGAGCATCGGCGTGCCGCCCGACCCGAACAATCCGCGCGACGCCGGCAGCTATGGCCCGAAGCTGTACTGTCTGAGCGGTCACGTGAACAAGCCCGGCTGCTACGAAGCGCCGCTGGGCATCACCTGCCGACAATTGATCGACGAATATGGCGGTGGCGTGTGGAAGGGTCGCAAGGCCAAGGCCGCGATCCCCGGTGGAATCAGCATGGGCCTGCTCACCGAGGCCGAACTCGACACGCCGCTCGACTTCAACGGTCCCGGCAAGGTTGGCTGTCTTGGCTTGGGTACCGCGGCGGTGGTCGTGGCCGACGAGACCGTCAACATGGTCGACTTCTTGCACAACAGTTGTCGCTTCTTCGCTCACGAGAGCTGCGGCCAATGCACGCCGTGTCGCGAAGGGACGCACTGGTCGCTATCGATGCTCGATCGCATCAAGGCCGGCAAGGGTCGCCTGAAAGATCTCGACTTGTTGAGCGAGATCGGCAATCACATCGGCATCATTCCCGGCACAACGATCTGCGGTCTGAGCGACGGCGCGGCTTGGCCGATCAAGAACGCGTTGAAGAAGTTCCGCGGCGACTTTGAAGAGTACATCAAACGCACGAACCCGACGGGGTACATGATCACCGACGCGGTGCCGGCGCTGGAAGGAGCCGGGAGTCATTAGCATAAAGCCGCGACCGTTGGTCGCGGTGCAGGCGACTCGACGGCGACGAAACGCAACCATCCAGACCGCGACCACCGGTCGCGGCTTTATGAAACACAATCCGACGACGCTCTCATGGCAACGGTAATCGTAGACGGCAAAGAAATCACCATCGGCGACCACGAACGCCTCAATGGCATTCAGGTCGCCCAACGCGCGGGCATCGAGATTCCGCACTACTGCTGGCACCCGGGCATGTCGGTTGTCGCTAGCTGCCGGATGTGTCTGTGCAAATCGGGCACGCGCGACCCGGCCACCGGCAAGATCACGATCGTGCCGAAAGTGGTTCCCGCGTGCCAGACGCCGGCCAAAGACAACACCGTGTTCGTCACCGATGACGAAGACATTCGCAAGTACCGCGCAATGGTCGAAGAGGACTTGCTCATCGATCACCCGGTCGATTGTCCGATCTGCGACAAGGCGGGCGAGTGCCATTTACAGGACTATCACTTCGAGCACGGTCAGAAAGAACGTCGCGCCGATATCAAGCCGTTCCACAGCCGTCGCCGCGAGATGGGCGACACGGTCACGTTGTTCGTCGATCGTTGTGTGATGTGTACCCGTTGCGTGCGATTCACGCGCGAGATCGCCGGCACCAGCGAACTGATGGTCGTCAATCGTGGCAGTCACGAAGAGATCGACGTCTTCCCCGGCCTGCCGCTCGACAACAAACTCTCGGGCAACGTCGTCGACCTTTGCCCCGTCGGCGCTCTTTGCGACAAGGACTTTCTCTACAGCCAGCGCGTTTGGTTCATGAAGAAGCACGCCGGCGTCTGCACGGGTTGTGCGACCGGTTGCTCGATCAACATCGAAGAGAACCAAGACACGGTTTATCGTCTGCGACCGCGTGAGAACCCGCACATCAACCAATGGTGGATGTGCGACGAAGGCCGCTATGGCTTTCATCACGTGCATGCCGACGAGCGTTTGAACGAGCCGCGGCAATGGACCAAGGCCGGTCAGGTTTCGCTCGATTGGAAAGATGTGCCGACGCAGATCAAGACTCACTTGCAAGCCGCGGGCCATCTCGCCGCCGTCGTCTCGCCGCATCTCACGGTCGAAGAGGCGTACATGCTGTGTGCGTTTGTCCGCTCGCTCGATGACAAGGCCGTGTTGGCCGTGGGCCCGATCCCGGTCGAGGGTGAAGACGAAACGTTCAAGAACGGTTTCACGATCCGGGCTGAGAAATGCCCGAACCGTCGCGGTGTCGAGGCGGTGGTGCAACACTTCACCGGCGCTGTGACCACGTTCGACGAGTTGCTCGATCAACTCGCCGCCGGCGCGAATGGCCAAGCGATTGGCGGTGTGTGGGTCAGCGGTGGTTACAAGACCGACTGGAACGACGAGTCCACGGCCGAGCGTTTCGCGAATGTCAAAGAACTGGTCGTGCAAGACTTGTTCAGCTCGCCGCTGTTCGAGAACGCCACGTTCCAATTGCCGAGCGCCGCGTTCCCCGAGCGTGATGGTTCGTATGTGAACGTTGCCGATCGCTTGCAAAGCGTTCGTTGGGCCATTCGTCCGCCGTCAGGCGTGATGACCGAAGGCCAACTGCTGTGGCGGTTGCTCGGTCGGTCGGGGCTCTTCAATGCCCAAGTCATTCTGAACGAGATCGCCGCCGAGATTCCGTACTTCAGCGCCGCCGCGGGCGGAGTTCACGAACTGGGCGTCGACCTGAAAGTGAACCAACTCGCCGCCGCGACTTAGTCCAAACACAAAACACCACACACTAAACACCTGCTTCCATGCAAGACCTCATCGAACCGCTGGTCAAAGTCGCGCTGCTCATCGGCGGCATGATGACGGCGGCGGCGTACTTTGTGTTACTCGAGCGTTGGATGGCCGCGTGGGTCCAAGACCGCAAGGGTCCCAACCGCGTCGGCATTCCGCTCACGAAGATCCGCTTGTTCGGGCTCGGTCAGCCGCTCGCCGACGGCGTGAAGTTCATCATGAAAGAGGAGAACACGCCCAAGCACGTCGACAAGTGGCTGTTCACCCTCGCGCCGATCTCGATTCTCGCCGCGGCGCTCGCCATTTTCGCGGCCATTCCGTTCGGTCACATGATCCCCGCGATCCCAGGCGTGCCGGGCTTTGAACAGCCGATTCAACTGGTCGTCGCACCGAACATCGACGTCGGCATGATCTATGTCTTTGCCCTATCTAGCATCGCGGTGTATGGCGTGATCCTCGGCGGCTGGGCGAGCAACAACAAATACAGCCTCCTCGGCGGCTTGCGGAGCAGTGCCCAATTGATTGCCTACGAATTGCCGATGGGCCTGGGCATTCTTGGTGTGATTTTGTTCAGCGGTTCGCTGCGGCTAGAGACGATCATCGATCAACAGGCGAGCACTGGCGTGTGGAACGTCTTTGTGCAACCGCTCGGCTTTGTCGTGTTCTTGATCGCCAGCTTTGCCGAAGCCGCCCGCTTGCCGTTCGACTTGCCCGAGTGCGAACAGGAGCTGATCGGCGGTTATCACACCGAGTACGCCGGTCTGCGGTTGCTCATGTATCTCGTCGCCGAGTTCTTGCACATGATCGTGGCCTCGTTCCTGATCGTGATTCTGTTCCTCGGCGGCTGGCACCTCTGGGGCATCACCGGCGATGCGAACGAGCCGATCACCTGGCTCACGGCGATCGCCCGGCTGGCGGTCCTCAGCGGCAAGGTCTTCGGCGTGATCGTGTTCTTCATGATCACACGCTGGAGCTGGCCGCGATTCCGCTTCGATCAACTCATGTCGCTGGCGTGGAAGG
>JAEUIL010000406.1 GCA_016794255.1 Planctomycetaceae bacterium
AGCCCAACAGTCGGCCCCAAAACGCGGCGTGACCGATCTCAAGACTCCGGTCGAACGTTTGGCCCTTCCACAATTCACCCACCGCGGCTCCGGCGAGCGCCCCCAGGGCGGCTCCGATGATGATGCCCAGGACCGAGCCAATGACCGGCACGGGAAGTCCGATCCCGGCACCGAGCATCGCCCCGACGAACGAGCCTCCGATCGCCATCACCATCCCGCGACGACTGCCACCGAGCCGCTTCACACCCGCCGCGGCCAACCCGGTCTCGACTGCCTCGCCAATCGCAGCCAACACGACCATGGCGGCGATCACCGGCCAGCCGATGTCCCAACGCGAGTCGGGGGGCAACATCCACGCCTGAAGCGCCGCGACGGCGATCATCACCCAATTGCCGGGCAAGCCCACGAGCGACATGACCCACGCTGCGATCAATCCCAACAGCGAGCAACCAATGCCGAGCGTGAACAAAATCTCTTGCGTGGGAAACGACATGGCGTGCTCATCACCGACGGTTCGCTAGAACGGTTCTGTGTCCAACGCCTGCGGTAGTTCGTTGAGCAAATCGCGGGCCACAATCGCGTGCCGACCACCGCTCGCCGCGCGATCGCCGGCGCAACCGTGAGCGTAACACCCCAGCACCGCGGCGTCATACGGCGACATCCCTTGTGAGACCAGGGCGGTGATCACGCCCGTCAGCACATCGCCGCTGCCGCCGGTAGCCATGGCCGGATTGCCGGTCGGATTGTGGGTGTGCGAACGGCCATCGGTGATGAGCGAGCGATGCCCCTTGAGCACGACCACCACTTGGTTCTGACGGGCGAACTCGATCGCGGTTTGCTCAAGTTGCTCGCGCGGCAAACTCTGCTCGACCCCGATCAACCGGCGAAACTCGGTTGGGTGCGGCGTGAAAATCCGCGGCCCGGCGTGAGTCGGCAGCAGCTCACGGCGACGGGCCAAGGCGTTGAGACCATCGGCATCGACGATCAGCGGCGCGGTCACGGTACGATACAGTTCGTGGACCACGCGGCGCACATCGACCGATTGTCCCAGGCCTGGCCCGAGAGCGACAACCGTGACCGAGGCGACGAGGCGACGGAGTTTGACGAGTGCCGCGTGCGACAGTCGCCCGTGACGATCATCGGCGAGCGGCACGGTCATATACGATGCCTCGAAGCCCGCCACGGTGTCGCAACACGCGTCGGGAACCGCGAGGGTTACGAGACCCGCGCCGCTGCGCAAGGTGGCCATCCCCGCCAACGCGATCGCGCCACTCATGCCCCGCGAACCGCCGATGAGCAATGCCCGACCATAGTCGCCTTTGTGACTGTCATGGCGGCGCGGCGGTAGTCGCGGCAGTTCGTCGCTCATGATGCGCGACCCCGCGCGGCGTTGCGAGCAATCATGCCGGCGATGTAAGCCCCTTTGAAACCGGCATCAATATTGACGACCGTGACGTTCGCGGCACAACTGTTGAGCATGCTCATCAAGGCCGAGAAGCCACCCAAGCTCGCGCCGTAACCGACGCTCGTCGGCACGCCGATCACGGGACAGTCGACATGCCCGCCGACGACGCTCGGCAGCGCCCCTTCCATCCCGGCGACGACGACGACCGCATCGGCCCCTTGGATCTCGGGCAGCTTCGCGAGCAGCCGCTGCGGGCCGGCCACGCCCACGTCCTGGATCAACCGCACGTCGACCCCCATCCACAGCGCGGTTTCGCGCGCCTCCTCGGCCACCGGCAGATCCGATGTCCCGGCCGTGACGATCACGATCCGACCGCCGGCCGCGGGCGGAGCCGGTTGCGACGTGGGATCGGCGAGCGGAATGCGAAACGTCCGCGCCACAGGGTGGTAACTTCCGCGCGGAAAAAGCGGCGCGAGCTCCGCGGCCTGTTCCGGCGAGACCCGGGTGCAAAACACATCCACGCCGGCGTCAATCAGCGCATGAAAGATTTTCTCGAGCGCCGCGACGGTCTTGCCCGCTCCGTAGACAACTTCGGGAAACCCACAGCGGCGGCGACGATCGAGGTCGACTTTCGCCTCGCCGACATCGGCAATCGTCCGGGCCGCCACTTGCCCGACGAACTCGGCGAGCGGCAGTTCACCACTCAGCAGGGACTTGGCGAGTTGTTCGATATCGTTGGTATGCATGCAGTTATGATACGCGACCGCGATGCAAAACGGTACGGGGCGGTTGACGCCGTTAAGGGTGTTGCGGAGACTAAAGGACTGTCCAAAGTTCGGTGACCGCGTGGGGAAGTCTGCGACGCTCAGCGGTTGGGCAGCAAACAATTGCCGCAATCGAACCACCATTGGCCCGATCGTTGACCACCACCAATGCGGTGGGCCTCGCGGACTCGACCCACCCTACAATAGAACTTCGACTCAAACTCTTACTCTTCGGTGTTCGCTGCGATGGGTCAAACCACTGCTACCTCCCAAGTTCCCGACTCTGCGGGCCGATTCGGCCTGTTTGGCGGTCGTTACGTTCCCGAGACGCTGACTCGGGCGCTCGACGAACTGGTCCTCGAATACGACAAGGCCAAACGCGATCCGACGTTCCAACTGGCGCTCGACGAGTTGTATCGGTCGTTTGTCGGTCGACCGTCGCCGCTCTACTTCGCCCGGCGGCTCACCGAGCGTTGCGGCGGCGCTCAGATTTGGCTCAAGCGCGAGGACCTCAACCACACCGGCGCCCATAAGATCAACAACACGCTCGGTCAGGCGCTGCTCACCTTGCGGATGGGCAAGAAACGCGTAATCGCCGAGACCGGCGCGGGGCAGCACGGTGTCGCCACGGCCACGGCCTGTGCCCATTTCGGCCTGGAATGCATTGTCTACATGGGCGAAGAGGACGTGCGGCGGCAGAAGCTCAACGTCTTCAATATGCGCATGATGGGAGCCGAGGTTCGGCCCGTGTCGTCGGGCAGCCGCACGTTGCGCGACGCGATCAACGAGGCGATGCGCGATTGGATGTCGACCGTCGAAACGACGCATTACATCCTGGGCTCGGTCGTCGGGCCGCATCCGTTTCCGATGATCGTGCGTGACTTTCAGTCGGTCATCGGTCGCGAGACCATCACGCAAAGCCAGGACAAGTTCGGTCGACTGCCCGACCTGGTCGTGGCGAGTGTCGGCGGCGGCAGCAACGCGGCGGGGATGTTTTATCCCTTCGTCGAGCATCGCACGGTCGAACTCTTGGGCGTCGAGGCGGGCGGGCGTTCGCTGCAACCCGGCGATCACGCGGCACCGCTATCGTTTGGCTCGCCCGGCGTGTTGCACGGTTCGTATAGCTACGTGATGCAAGACGACGACGGACAAACGAGCGACGTGCATTCGGTCTCGGCCGGGCTCGATTATCCGGGCGTGGGGCCCGAGCACAGCTACTGGAAAGACTCGGGCCGAGCGCGGTACACGTTCTGCCAAGACCACGAAGCCTTGGAAGCGTTCGACATTGTCGCTCGGTGCGAAGGTATCCTGCCGGCGCTCGAAAGTTCACACGCGGTCGCCAAGGCGCTCCAGGAAGCTGCGAAACGCCCCAAGGATCAGATCGTGGTCGTGTGTCTCTCTGGTCGTGGCGACAAAGACGCCTTCGAAGTCGCCCGGCTCAAAGGTCACCAGATCGACTAAGTCGCCGCACGATCCCCTTTCAGACTAAGAACCAAGCACCAAGCACCTCGAAACTTATTTCGCATGTCCGCCATCGACGAACTCTTTCAACGCACCCGTGCCGAGCGCCGCAAGGCTTTTATCCCGTTCGTCACCGCGGGCGATCCCGATCTGGATTTCACGGTCGACGTGTTGGCGACGCTCGTCGAGCGCGGCGCGGATGTGTGCGAGGTGGGGATTCCGTACAGCGATCCGATCGCCGACGGGCCTGTGATCCAGGCTTCGTACTCACGTGCTCTGGCCAAGAAGGTCAAGGTTGACCAGATTCTGGCGGCGCTGGAGAAGAATCGCAGCCGACTGACTGCTCCGCTTGTGACGATGGTCAGCTACGCGATCGTGCATCGGCAGGGGATCGAGAAGTACGTCGTCAGCGCCAAGGCGGCGGGTGTGTCGGGCGCGATCATTCCCGACCTGCTGATCGAAGAGTCGGCGGCGCTCGCCGAGGTGGGCCGGAAGCCCGCCTTCAGGCGGCTTCAGGTGCTCCCCCCCCCCCCGCCGCGCGAGCGGGCGCTGCGCAGC
>JAEUIL010000413.1 GCA_016794255.1 Planctomycetaceae bacterium
TAAATTCGCGTATAGCCGTTCGCCCGATAGTTGAACGTTAGGCCAGTGAAATTGGCCGTGGTCGTGCTGCTAGTGAACGTGTCGTTTCCGGTTGAGTCAAACATCTGGGCCGAGTCGCGACCGCCGCCGGAGTTGGCCGTAACGTTCTTAAAACCGACGAAATATAGCAGCGTCTGCGCAGACGACACGATGCTGTAGGCGGGCGTCGAGGTCAATACTTCGTCGGCCGAAGTGCCATTGTAGATGGCCGAGTCGGTGCCGGCAGTGCCGCCAAGCCTCCCGTAAGCTACTACGTTTCGTATGTTGTTGCCGACAAATGGTTGGGTCCCGACGGTCATATTGACCTGCGTGGGCGAAGCGACGAGCGTTTGATTGCCGCTGTCGCCGTACATCAAAATCGTATCGTTATTGCCGACCCCGTTGCCGGTACTGCCGCCGAAGCCGACGGTCTGATTCGTGTAGCCTGCGGCAATGCTCTTCATGATCGAATAGGGTGCCAGAAACGTAAAGGTATTGACCGCACCAGGGTCGTTAAACGCAACGCGATCCGTGGCCGATCCAAACAGAACGGTTGTTTCGACGTTGCTAAACGAGATCGCGTAATTGCTCGAGGTTACCGTTCCCGCAGGGCCGTTCAAAACTGCCGAATCGGCGAGGGAAGTTAGCGCGACGTTCAGCGCATCATTGCCGTCCTGTCCATCAATGCTGATCGTCGAGGCCGAAAAGGTTGCCGAGAGACCATTCGCCAGCGCGGAAAACGTGTTGGTTGAACTACCGAAGTTGATCACGAACGTGTCGTCGCCCGGTGTGCCGAAGATCGTAAGTGCATCGCCGTTGAGTCGATAGGGATCTGAGGAATCGTCGACAATCGAAACGGTAGTGGAGGTACTGCTTCCCAAGGTGGCATTGATCGCGTTACCGATCGCAACCGTGAACGATTCATCCCCTTCATGCCACATGTCGTCGATCGCGGCGATGAACAAGTCGGCACTCGTCTCGCCCGCCGGAATCACGAAGCTCAAGGTGCTGGTGGAGAAGTCCACGCCTTCTAATGCGACCCCAGACAAGCTTAGGCTAATGTCGACCGGTAAGGACGACGCTGCACTTAGGAGTACTTGGACCTGTGCCGAACCACCATTTTCGGCAATGCTGGCCGGGGACGCAATCAAATGGACAGTCGGTGCCGGATCGTCGTCCAGGATCGTCGCCGTATCGCTCGATGTGGTTCCAAGTACACCGTTCACCGGTGTGCCGAGTTGAGCGACAATCGTTTCATCGGCCTCGTCAAGCGAATCGTTAATCAGGGTGACGGGAATGCCGATCGAGACTTGACCGGTGGGTATCGTCACAGCTGTCGTGCTCAGCGTGTAGTCACCGGTATAGGTCGCGGCCCCAGAATAGGTCACGGGCACCGTAACATCCTGAGACGTGCTCGAAGACAGCATGATCACAAACAAGTCTTGGTTGCCGCTGGACTCACCCGCGGCAATCGAGCGAGCAACAAGATTCACATCCGGGATCAAAGCGATCGTTGCCAAAGTAGAGAATTCAGAGCTGTTGTTGCTGCTGTCGCTGGCAGTGGCCGAGATCTTGCTACCGTCGACCAATGCCGAGGCCAGCGTGTAAGTGAACGTGGCTGATCCGGAACCGTCGGTCGTTACCTGAGTACTGCCTAAGTAGTCGCGTCCCTCGCCAAAACCTGCAGGATCACCAAGCGGTGAACTGAACAATTCAATCGTAAACGACGAGTTCGGCGTGCTCGACAAACTGCCCGCAATGGTCGAGTTGCCACCGCGGGTGACCGCCGAGGAAATGACGGGGAAGTTTTGCAGATTGTTCGGGCCAGTATCTGTGTCCCCGGCATCGTTGATTGTCACTCCCGAGGTGCTGCCCAGATCGATGCCGAGACCGCCGTTACTGTAGATTGCGTTGCGGGAAAGAAGCACACCTGTGCCGCTTTGCACCTGCACACCAGCGAGCGAGTTCCCTTCGATGGTGTTACCCACGACGTGGTTGGGGCCACTCGATACGACGACGCCTTGTGCGGCGTTAAACTTGATCAAGTTGGTCTCGTTGGGAAGTAAACCGCCCACCGTGTTATTTGTTGAACTTCCTAAATTGATCCCTGCGAGACCATTGCTGAGTGACAAGGTACCGGTACCATCGGTTCCGATAAAATTGCCAAGCACAACCGAGCCCGTACCGCCAGCGTCCATAAACACGCCAGAGCTCTGATTACCAGAAATCAGGTTTCTTGCCGTCGTGGCAGAGCCGCCGATTTGAACATCCGACGAACCAAAAACCCTCACACCGTTTAGATGGTTCGCAATCGCGATTTGGCCGGTCGAGTCCGTACCGATCAGATTGCCTTGGACCATGATGTTCGGACCTGCCGTGCCAATGAAGACACCGCTGTTGGTATTGCCCGAGATCAAGTTGCCCGCGCCCAGCTCGGTGCCACCGATCAGCACGTTGCCTGCCGTGGCGGTGACCGCGACACCGTTAAACGCGTTCGGAATGGCGGCGTTGCCGGCCCCATTGGTGCCGATGCGGTTGCCCTGCACCACGGTGCCTGAACCTGCGTTGCCAGCAAAAATGCCATTTTGGCGATTGCCCGAGATGAGATTGCCTTCGCCCGTAAGGGAGCCACCCACCGTGTTGCCCGGGGAGGAGAGCATGACCCCCTGGCTTTGATTGGCCAGCGCCGCGTTGCCGGTAACGTCGGTGCCGATGTAGTTGCCCAAAATCCGGTTATTGGCCGCGCCGTTATTCGTGTAGATGCCGTACATCAAGTTGCCGGAAATCAGATTGCGAGCCGCCGATGAGCCACCACCGATCTGACTAAATCCAGTAGCGGCGATTTCGATCCCATGCCATTTATTAGCAATCGCACTCATTCCCGTCGGATCGGTTCCGATCAAGTTCCCTTGGATCGTAATACTGGGGCCGGCCGTGCCGAGAAAGATACCATTAAAATTACCGGAGATTACGTTGCCGGCGCCGCTGTCGATACCGCCGATCAATACACTGCCGGTGGTTGAATAGACGCTCACTCCCGCAGCACCATTGCCGATAGCGGCGTTGCCGGCAGCATT
>JAEUIL010000498.1 GCA_016794255.1 Planctomycetaceae bacterium
CCCAGATAGTAGTCCGTCTCGCGAAAATCAAATATCGGACTCTCGAGCGCAATCGGTCCCCAATGCTCGGTCATCCGTTGTCCGGCCCAATCGAGCGCCGCCGCATGACGCGTGATCACGGCCACAATCAGAACCACAGGCGACGGCGGTGTGGGGAGACCCATGAGGGGAAGCAATGACGAATGACGAAGATTGAATGACGAAGGCGAACAGGCATTGTCGCGGGAAACGAGCTGGGGTGGCAAGTGGGCGAAGGAGATAGCTGGGCGAAGGGAACATGGATGAACGCAGATGAAGGGGATGAACGGGATACGAAAGATTGTATTTGGAGACAAGAAAGCTTTGAATCTCGCGACGGCGGTCATCTTCATCTTTCGATCAACGACGTTCGCTGGCTCGATCTCATCATGACCTCATCATCCCCATTCATCCCCTTCATCTTCGTTCATCCGTGTTCTCTACGCCCAGCCAAGTCATTGCTAGCGGCAAACCCGCCTTGGTCGTCCGATCGGGCAGCGATACAATTTCCCGCTCAACTTTGAGGCGTCGACGGTCCACGCGATCGTCGGCCAAGCGCCTTGATCCCGCCACTCACGCACGGCATGGAGGCCCACGTGGAGAAGCTCTTGATCTCGGGTGTCGATACTCCGATCGGCATCAATTTGTTGCTCGCCTTGCAAGATCGTTGGCAAACGGTGCCGTTCGGTTCGACGTCGCATGGCGACTCGTCGTTCGCCGGCAGTTGTGATTGGGCCGACCCGTTGGATGTCCAACGGCACTTGGCGATCCACTCGCCCGACTGGGTCGTGCATTGCGGCGAGTGGTCGCGCAGCAGTTGGGATGCCGCGGGCTTTGATGGCGAACCGGCTCAAGCAGCCGACGTGGCCGCGAACTTGGCACAGGCTTGTCGTGCGCAAGGGACACGGCTTTGCGTCATCACGAGCGATGCGCAGTTCGTCGGCCCACGGATGTTTCATGCCGAGGATACACGCTCTACGGCCACGGGCCCCCTGGCCGAAACCAATCGAGCGATCGAAGCTGCGGTCCGCGGACCGGGCACCTTGATCGTGCGAACCCACGCCTACGGTTGGAGCCCCTTCGGCGAAGCGACCAGCTTTGCCCAACGCGTGTGGCGAGCACTGAGCGAAGGTCGCGACTGTCCCGTCGATGACGATCGCTATGCCACGCCGATTCTTGCCACCGATCTGGCCGAGTTCCTCGATGTGGCGCTGACTCAGTGTTGGCACGGCGTCTGTCACCTGTCGGGCATCGAGCGTACCAACCAACGCCGCTTCGCCGCGGAGCTGGCGGTCGCGTTCGGCCTCACGGGTCGCGTCGTACCGCTGGTCGCAACCGATGCGCCGATTGGTCGCCGGTTGGTTTCCGAAACATCGCTCAACACCGGTCTGGCTCGCCGTCAATGTGCGACTCCGCTGCCGATGTTGCGTGAAGGCCTGCTACGCTTCGCCACCCAGTGCGATGGAAATTGGCGCGATCAACTCGACGCGATTGTGCAAAGCGACGACTCGCACCAACGCGCCGCGTAGTCAAACAGCGCAAATCGCGAAACATGCGCGATACCGCCAATGACCTGCGAGCCTGATGGGTTGGACAAGGCTCGACGCGTCCCTGGCGGTTTCGCTGCTCTTGTCTTCCCGGCAACCCCGGCCTATGCTTGGGTCAGTGGTGGTTTCATCCTTGCACAGCTGCCGCATGACGGCACTTGTACATGTCATCTTCGAAACTGCGTCAGCAGATCGCTTGGGAAGCGGCTCGGCTGATGTATGACCGGCAAGAGTCTGAGTATTATCGGGCAAAACTGAAGGCGGCCAAGCATCTCTGCCAAGGCTGGGTCAAACCGGCCGATCTGCCAACCAACCGCGAGATTCGCGACGAGATCCAAGGTTTCGCGCGCATGTTCGAGCGGCAGAAACGGGTCGAGAATCTGTGCGACATGCGGGTCGCAGCGCTCCGCATGATGCGGCTGTTGAGCGAGTTTCGTCCGCGGCTGATCGGAAGCGTGTTGACGGGGCACACGCGGCAAGGCTCCGACATCGACCTGCACGTTTTCTCAGACAACGTGGCCACGGTGGCCGCCGCCTTGGAACGCGAACACTTTCAGTTCGAGGTCGAGCGCAAACAAGTGCGCAAGCAGGGCGAAGAACGCGTGTTCACGCACATCCACGTCAACGACCGGTTTCGCTTCGAGTTGACCGTCTACGCCACGTCGCTGGTCAACTTTCCGTTTACAAGTTCCATCACCGGCAAGACGATCGAGCGCGCGAACATTCGCGAGCTCGAAGAGTTGCTGGCGCGGGAATATCCCGACTTGTCGGTCGATGATGCCGTGATCGAGGCCGAGAACCCGGTCGATCGCTTTCAGGTATATCGGCTGTTGCTCACGCCGCTCGAGGCGGTCAAGCAAAGCCCCAAATTTCACCCCGAAGGGGACGCCCTGTATCATAGTTTGCAGGTGTTTGACTTGGCGTGTGACGAGTTGCCGTACGACGAAGAGTTTCTGCTGGCCGCGTTGTTACACGATGTGGGCAAGGCGATCGATCCCTACGATCATGTGCAGGCTGCCTTGGAAGCGCTCGAAGGAACCGTCGGCGAGCGCACCCAGTGGTTGATCGAACATCACATGGAAGCCCATGCTCTGCGCGAGGGAACCTTGGGCGCGCGTGCCTGGCGTCGCCTGCGTGAGTCGGAGTACTACGAAGACTTGCTGCTGCTCGGAAAGTGTGATCGGGGCGGGCGCGAGAAAGGGGTCGAGACGTCCGACTTGGACGAGGCCCTCGTGTATCTTCGCGACTTGGCCGACGATTGCGAGTCGTGAGCAGTCGCGGCCTAGACCCAAGTGCCAGAGAACTTGAGCACGTAGGTCAACGGATTCGTCACGGTGCGGCGATTTACGCCTCCCGTCGTTCCTTTGGCGTTGACGGTGTCGAAGCCGACGACGCGAATCTTGCGGCCGTTGGCATAGGTGAACTCGGCCGAGTTGCCAGCGGCCACGAGCGTATCGACGCCGACCGAATCGACGACCGTGGCCACGTCGGTACCCAGGCTGCCCGCGGTGACAATCACGGTGGTGAAGCCGGTCGCTTGCAGCAAGCTGACAGGAGTTACGAGCACGGTGAATTTGTTCGTTCCCGTGAGCGTATCGTTCGCACTGCCGCCGGTAATCGTGGCCGTGTCGCGCCCGCCAAAATACTGGAACGCATAGATGCGATCGTAACCCGTGGCAATGTTGCGGAACGTCGTACCGGCAAACGTGGCAAGTCCGTCGGACGCGGTCCAGGTGTCGTTGCCGGTCGAGTCGTACATCACACCGACGTCGAAGCCGCCGTTACCCGCGATAGTGAGTTGGATAAAGCGATCGAAATACTGCACGGTCGTCGCCGTGTTGACGAACGTGTACGCGGCCAGTGACGTCATCGTCTCGTCGGCCGATGAACCGCTGTAAGTCGCGGTGTCGGCCCCGCCCATGCCGTAGGCGTAGACCTTTTGGAAGTTGTTGCCGATGAGCGTCTGGCTGCCGACGGGCATCGTCGATTGCGTCGGAGTGGAGGTGTAGCTTTGCACTCCGGCGTCGCCGTAGATGAACATCGCGTCGTTGTTGCCCGCGGCATTGGCCGTGTAGTCGCCGAAGCCAATCGCCTGACTTCTCGCGCCGCTGGGCATTTCTTGCATAATGGCATAGACCGGCAACAAATACGACGTCTGCACCGCGCCCGTGTCGTTGAACGTGGCTGAGTCGAGCGCGTTGCCGCGGACAATCTGGCTTTCCATGTTTGCTAGATTGATCGTGTAATTTGGCGAGTTGATGGTACCCGCCCTGCCCGCGAACGATACGTCATCGGCGAGCGAACTAAGCGTTAGGTCGGCGACATCCGAGCCGCCGAGACCGTCGATATTGATCGTCGTAGCCGTGAACGATTGCGTGATGTCGTTGACCACGGCCGAGAAACTGGTCGTCGAGCTGCCGTAGTTGATCTCGAAGCGATCGTTGCCCGCGGTGCCGAGCAGATTGAGCGTATTGCCGACGAGTTCAAATGGATCCGCGGCGTCATCCGTGATCGAGATCGTCGCTTGCTGCACGCCGGTTTCGGTAGCACCGGTCACACTCGTGATGTCGATCACGACCGATTCGTCGCCTTCGTGCAAGAAGTCGTTGAGCGTGCTGATCGCGACCGAACCGGTGAGCTGGCCCGCGGGAATGATGATGGCCGTCGTGCTGGCCGAGTAATCGACACCACTCGTGGCCGATCCGCTGAGGTCGAGCTGAATTGTGACCGTTTGCGGAGCGGCGAATCCGAGCGTAGCGACGACCGTGGTGCTGCCGCCGTTCTCGGCCAGCGACGCTTGCTGGGCGGCGAGCGTCACGCCGGGGAACGAATCGTTGTCGAGAATCGTGATGGTCTGCTGAACGTTCGTGCCCAGCGAGGCATTCGACGGCGTGCCGAGCGTCAAGATGACAGTCTCGTTCGACTCGGCCGTGGTGTCGTTAACAATCGTGATCGTGTGGAACGTGCTCGTTTGCCCGGGCAGGAACAGGAAGCTCGCGCCCGACAACGAGTAATCGGTCGTGTCGGTCGCGGTGCCCGAAACGGTGAACGGCACACTCACGGTCTTGGCCGAGGGAGCGCTAAGCGTGGCAAAAATATTCGACGTTCCCGATGCTTCGCCCAGGCTTTGCGACTGCGTGGTGAACTGCACGCTTGGCGGTGCGTCGTCGTCGGTAATCGTCACGGTGCTTTGCGAAACCGCCCCTACCGTCGCGCCGCTCGGCGTGCCGAGATTGAGCGTCAGCGTCTCGTCATTCTCGTCGAGCGCGTCGTTGGTGATCGTCAGCGTGATCGCTCCGGTCGACGCGCCCGCGTTAATCGTAAGCGGACTTGCAGACAAGGTGTAATCGACGCCGCCGCCGGTAGCTGTGCCGCCCGAGACCGAGAACGGAATCGTCACCGTCCCCCCGGCGATCGTCGACAGCCACACGATCACCGTCGCGGTTGTGGCGTTCTCGTTGACTGATTGCGTCGCCGTGACAAACTCGACCACGGGTGGCGGATCATTGTCGACGATCGTGACCGTGTGTTGCGTGACCGCGCCGAGATTAGCGTTGGTCGGCGTGCCGAGATTGAGCAGCACCGTCTCGTCGGGCTCGTCGATCAGGTCGTTATTGACCGTCACGGTGATGGCCGCGGTCGACGCGCCAGCCAGAATCGTCACGGGACTGCCCGAGAGCGAGTAGTCGACGCCGCTGCCGCTTGCCGAACCGCCGCCCACACTGAACGGAATCGTGACCGTTTGACCGGCGACTGACGACAGCTGCACGACCACCGTGGTTGTGGTGACGTTTTCGTTCACCGATTGCGACGCGCTCGCAAAAGAAACGCTGGGCGTCACGTCGTTATCGACGATGGTCAGCGTATGCGAGGTGGTTGCGCCAAGCGTGGCACCGCTGGGCGTACCCAGACTGATCGTCAGCGTCTCGTTCGACTCGACAATCAAATCGTTGTTGATCGTAATCGTGATGGCTGCCGTCGAAGCACCGGCCGGAATCGTCACGGGACTCGCCGCAAGCGCATAGTCCGTCCCGCCACCGGTCGCATTGCCCGCAGTGACACTGAACGGAATCGTCACCGTCGCGCCGGCGACGAACGAGAGTTGCACGACGACCGTGGCGGTGCCGGCATTCTCGCCTACGGATTGCGCCGTGGTCGTGACGTTGGCCACCGGCGGCGAATCATCGTCGAAAATAGTGCCGAGCCCATTGGCATCGGCGATGGTGGTCAACTGGCCGACCGCCACCGAAACGCCGTTGGCCGAGCGATTGGCGGCGAACAGATCGACGATGCCGTCAAGATTGAAGTCGGCCAGGGCAATGTCACGTGGACTGCTCCCTACGGTGACGTTCGAGCCGGCGAGAAAACCGACCACGCTATCGCCAGCGACCGTGCGGTTCATGAAGCGCGTCAGGGTGCCGTCCCCCGCGTTGGCCGTGGCCAAATCGACAATGCCGTCGCGATCGAGATCGCCCACCACGATGGCCAGCGGTTGCGCGCCGGTGGGCAAATCCTGGGGCAGATCAAAGCTCAACGTGCCGCTACCAATCGGCGTGGTGTTGAGCAACACGCTCACTAAGTTGGCCGAGCGGACGGTAACCGCCAAGTCGGCCCGACCGTCGCGATTGAAGTCGCCGATCGCGATCCCCTGCACACCCACCTGCGAAGTCAAATCTTGCACGGCCGCAAAACTCGCCGTGGCCGAGCCGACCGCGGTCGTGTTACGCAGCAACGACACCTCGCCGCTGGTGTACGCGGTAATCGCCAGATCGGCGAGCCCGTCGCCGTTGAGGTCCGCCGCAGCGACACCGACCGGCCCCAAGCCCGTCGTGATGCTCGTCTCGGCACCGAAGCTCACGGTCAAATCGCCTGGCACGGTGGTGTTGATGAACGCGTTGACCGAGTTGTTCGATCGCGCGGTCACGATCAAATCTGCAAGGCCGTCGCGATTGAGATCGGCAAACACCAAGTCGGTCGGCGTCGCGGGGACGGTGAGCGCTTGACGCGGTTCAAAGGTAAACGTCGTGGCCCCCGGCGCGGTGGTGTTGATCAACACCGAGACCGACGAAGCATTGTAATTCGTCACCGCCACATCGGGCCGACCGTCGCCATTCACATCGGCCACGACGATCGCGAGCGGTCGTGAACCCACCGAGAAATCCTGAGCCGTGGCAAAACTGGCCGAGCCGCCGGGCGTCGCCGTGTTGCGGAACACCGAGATCGTCCCGGGCACGTCGTTGGCCGAGATGATCTCGGGCAAACCATCGCCATTGAGATCGGCGCTGACGGCTCCGACGGGCGTCTGCGTCGATACCGATTGAGCGCTTGTGGTCGGGGTCGCGGCGGGTAACTCGGTCGTGTTCAGCATGGTGACGACGTTACTCGATGCGCCACTGACCGTCGCCAGATCC
The DNA here is from genome assembly GCA_016794255.1 of Planctomycetaceae bacterium. Taxonomy (GTDB): domain Bacteria; phylum Planctomycetota; class Planctomycetia; order Pirellulales; family PNKZ01; genus JAEUIL01. The sequence goes on from JAEUIL010000498.1 coordinate 6,977, forward strand.
GGTCGACCGTCGAGATCAAAGTCCGCCGCCACGATCGCCTCGGGATTACTGTTCACCGGCAAGGTCGCGAGCATTTCCAGATCGAGCGTCGTCGCGCCGGGACTCGTGCGGTTCTTGAAGATGGCCACGCTGTTGGCATTGTCCGACGTCACAGCCACATCGAGTTTGCCATCGAGATTCTGATCGACGAGCAGAACGGAGACGACCTGCGTGGTGACGATCGTCGACTGATGCACATCGAACGACGGCGTGGCGCTGCCGACTGTGCCGGTGTTCCGCAGCCACGAGAATGTGTTCGAGCCACGATTGGCGACAACCAAATCGGCACGGCCGTCGTTGTTCAAATCGCCGATGGCGACCGCGCGAGGTGTGGTGCCGACCGCGAAATTGCCAGCCGGTGCAAAACCAAACGTCGTGCTGTTGGCCGTCGTCGAGTTGAACAACACCGACACCGTGTCGCTGGCCTCGTTCCCCACCACAATATCGACATCGCCGTCACCATTCAAATCGCCGACCGCGACCGAAGTCGGTGAGGCCTGCACGCCAAAACTCTGGGCCGCAGCAAACGCAGCGGTCGCGCCCCCCACGGCGGTCGTGTTCCGCAAGATCGAGACATTACTCGAGCCCGCGTTGGCGACGATCACATCGGGCAGGCCGTCGCGATTCACGTCGCCCACGGCCACGGCCGCCGGATTCGTACCTGCCGAGAACGTTTGCGTCGCGGCGAATGTCACCGTCGACGAACCGGGCGTGGTGGTATTGAGTCGCACGAGCACGACGCCGGGCGTGCGGTTGACGGCAACAATGTCCGGCTTGCCGTCGCCATTGAAGTCCGTCACAGCAAGCGAACTGGGTGACGCGCCGAGAGCAAAGGATTGTCCGGTGGCGAAACTCGCGGTCGCCGCACCCGGGGCGGACGTGCCGAGATGCACCGAAATGCCATTCGCTTGAAAGTCGGCCGTCACCAAGTCGGGCAGGCCGTCGAGATTGAAATCGCCCGTGGCCATGTCGAGCGGCGTATTGCCAGTCACAATCGAACTCGTGGCACCGAACGCGGGCGTGTTTCCGATCACGCCCGACACGCCCGTCAGGTTGACCAGCAGCGACTCGTCACCCTCAAACGTCGTGTCGCCGTTGATCGTCACCGTGAACGAGGCCGAGGTCGCGCCGGACTCGAGGATGCCGCTGCCGGTGATCGCGGTAAAATCGCTCGGCGCAGTCGCGGTATCGTTCTGTGTCGCGTAGTTAAAATTGAGCGCCGGCTGCAAATCGCCCAGCCGTGTAACCGTGAACGTCAATTGTCGCGTGCCACTGTTCCCTTCCGTCACGCTGACGTCATTGATTCGCAACTCGGGCAATTCGTTGTCCAGCAGAATGACGGTATGCTGCGTGATTGATCCCAACGGAGCGCCGATCGGCGTTCCCAACGTGATCGTGATCGTCTCGGGCAACTCGGCCACCGCATCGTCGAGCAAGTCAAACACCAACGTCACTTGCGACGAACCGATCGGAATCACCGCCGGAGCAGCTACAAAGTTGTAGTCACTGCCGTTCGCGGCGGTCCCCGTGACCGTCAGGGGAATCGAAACCTGCGACGTTGCGGCACCGTTCAGTTCGATCACCACTTCCAGTGTGCCGTTGGTCTCGTCGACGATTTGACTCGCGATCGTAAATTGCACCGCCTGTCCGCCGAGAATCGTGATGTTCTTCAGGTCTCCGAGCGATTGGCCGGGCGGAATCGTCAGCACGCCACTCGACGCGCCCAGCGGGTTATCGGCGCGGTCGAGCAATTCAGCACCGACATCCAAGCGAACTTCCGTAACGTCGAGATTGGCAATCGCCTGGCCCGCTTGGATCACATACGACGCGCTCGCGGTTTGCGAATTGGTAAAGCTGCCCGCGGCGAGCGTCACCTGCGCACCATTATTGAGCGTAATGGTCAGCGTACCGCCGACAAGCGACACCGCCTCGGAAAACTCGATTGTAAGATTCACCGACGCCCCGGGCCCATACGATCCGTTCGCCGACGTGGACGTGACCCGCGAGACGGTCGGCGCGGTGCGATCGATCTTGATGCCGTTGACCGTGACCGAGCCTTGATTGCCGGCTCGATCTTCGGTCGTGAGGACGAAGCCCAGATTGCTTCCTTCGCCCGTGACGGTCACCGGCGTCGGTTGAGTCGGAATGCCCGAGCTGTCATCACTCGCGCTGTAGGTATAAATCACATCGGTCCGGAACCAACCGTTGGCGTTGGGACTGACATTGGTTCCTTCGAAGGTCAAGGTTGGTACAGTCTTGTCGATGCGAATCGTCGGCGACATCACGCTCGTGACGTTGCCCGCGTTATCGGCGACATTGCCTTGGACGGGACTGTGGATCCCCTCGTTCGTGAAGGTCGTGTTGCCTTGCAACGACGCGAGATTGACGCCCGAGAGGTTGTCGCTCGGGTCGAAGGTCAGTTGCACGTCGGTGTTGTTCCAGCCAAAGCCGTTCGCCGCGGGCGTCAGAATCGGCGTGAGCGTCGGCGGCGTCAGATCGATCGTGTAAGCCGCGGCGTTGTCACTGAAGTCGCCGTTACCGGCCCCCGTGCCGCCCAGTTTCAACGTGCTCACATCGACAATCGAGTCATCGTCGACCAGCTGCAGATTGACGGATCCGTCACCAGCCACTTCGACACTCACGAGCCAACTCGCGCCGCTGCCGCTGACATTCGTGATCGTCGCGATCGCATCGCCGATGGTAATGAAGTCGGTCGGATCAACGCCGCTCACCGCGTGCGAGAACGTTATCGCGAACGACAGTGCGGTTGCGTTGGTGACTGCCGCGGTCGGCGAGTTACGCACGATTGAGATCGCGTGCGGCGCGTCGTCGTTCGTGATCGTGCCCGTTGCGGTGGGAGTGCTGATCGTCGAGGGCGTGTTCGTAAACAGGCTGATGCCGCTGCCGCTGGCGTCGCTTGCGGCAAAGTCCGGTCGACCGTCGAGGTTGAAATCCGCGACGCTCACAAATCTCGACGCACTCGTCCCCACCGAGGTCGCCGCGGCAAACGTGGGCGTCGCGTTGCCCGTGTCGGTGGTGTTGAACAAGATCGTGGTTTGATTCGACGAGCGATTGCCGACGATCAAATCTCCCCGGCCATCGCCATTCAGATCGGCCGTGCGAATCGCATACGGCTCGCTGCCCGCACTGAAGTCGGTGCGGGTGAACGAGGCCGCGCCCACGGTCGCAGCGCCGGTCGGAATCGCGCTGATGAGCACCGAGACATTGTTGCCCACGCGGTTGGCGGTGACCAAATCGAGCTTGCCGTCACCGTTGACGTCGAGCGCCGCGATCGAGCGTGGTCCGGAACCCACGCCGATGTTGCCCGCCGAAGAAAAACTCGGCGTCGCGGCGCCTGTGGCCGTGGTGTTCAAGCGAATCGAAGCGGTCGAACCGCTGCCGACAGCCGTTCCCGAGCCTTGATTGACTGTAATCACATCGAGCTTGCCGTCGCCATTGAGATCAGCCAGCACAAGCCCGTGCGGTTGACTCGTAAAACCGGTTGTGGTCAGCGAGAATGACGAGGTTGTCGAGCCCGCGGTGGTCGTGTTGGTCAAAATCGCGACGTTGTT
>JAEUIL010000552.1 GCA_016794255.1 Planctomycetaceae bacterium
GGTCGCCGCCGCAGTGACCGTCGCGCAGGAGAAAGATCGCCGCACGCTCGACTTGCTATTAATCACTCGACTGCACAACAGCGAACTCGTGCTCGGCAAACTGCTGGCGAGTTTGCTGCCCGTGTTCACGTTTCTCATCGCCGGAGCGCCGATTTTCGCCCTGATGACGCTCTGGGGCGGGCTGGCACTCGATCAGATTGCTCGTGTGCTGATCGTCACCCTGCTCGGCGTCCTCGTCAGCGGCAGCTTGGGTTCGACGCTCGGCTTGTGGCGAGAAAAGACCTTTCAAACCGTCGCGCTCACGACGCTCGGACTCGTCACGTGGACGTTGCTGTGGGAGGTTGTCGCGCGCGGGCTGTTGAGCGGCGTTTGGTCGCGGCTCGAACCCCAGTCGGCGATCATCTTTAGCCCCTGGCACGCGGTGCTGGCCGCGGTGCGTCCGTTGCCTGCGGCCGAGGCGTGGTTCGCGGGGCTCTCGCGTCCCTTGGCCGGCTATCTGCTCGTCAGCGTCGCGCTAACCGTGCTGCTCAACGCCATCGCCGCGTGGCGAATCCGCGCCTGGAACATCGCCGCCGACTCGCGCCGTCGCGGATCATCGGTCACTGCCGAATCGCCCGACGCGCCGCGCTCACCGCTCGCCGCCGCGGCACCCCAGCCCTCGCGCGTAGTCTGGGACAACCCAGTGCTGTGGCGTGAAATGGCCACCTGGGCTTACGGTCGTCGCACGCTGCTATTGCGGTTGGCCTACGCGATCATCGTGGCACTCGTGGCCATGGCGATCATGCGGCTCGGGGCATCGACACTGCCAATCGCGCGATTCGACTCGGCCGCGGCGCTCGTGCCGATCCTGCTGTTGAGTCTGCTACTCATCAACGCTCAATCGGTCACCAGTATCACCAGCGAACGCGATGTTCGCGCACTCGATCTGCTGTTGGTCACCGAGATCACGCCGATCGAGTTCGTCTTCGGCAAGCTCGGCGGGGCGCTGTACAACGTCAAAGAAGCGATCGTCGCGCCGCTCGTCTTGAGCGGTTATCTCTGGTGGGTCGGCGGCATCACCCTCGAGAACTGGCTGTATCTCTCGTTAGGTTGGCTGATCGTGGTGATCTTTGCCGCGGTGCTCGGCCTGCATGCCGGCTTGAGTTACGTCAATTCGCGAGCGGCGATCGGCGTCAGCCTGGGGACGTTGTTCTTTCTGTTTGTCGGCATCGCCACGACGATGCGGATCATGGCCGCGTTCAGCGGCTCGTTCGAGTTCCAACTCCAGCCGTTTTTGGCTGCGATGGTCGGTGGCGGCGTGGGCTTGTATATCGCCCTGGGAGCGCGGAACCCGTCGCCGGCAATCCGCGGCGCGGCGCTCGTCTGTCCGTTCGCCACGTTCTACGCGCTGACGAGCTTCTTGCTCAACTACCCGCTCGCGGTGCTCTTGGTGATCGCGGCCACCTATGGCTTCACGACCGCCGCGATGCTCGTACCGGCGATCGACGAATTCGACGTCGCCACCGGTCGCACGAACTTCGACGAGTAACTGCCCGTCGGCGTCAGCCGCTGCTTACTTGTGATAGCCCAGCTCTTTGATCACGGTCATCATTTCTTCATACGTGATGAAGCGACGACGATGCACGAGCTTGTAGCTGTCGATGGCGCTCGCCAGCTCTTGGGCATCCGGCGACAACAGCGTGCGGGCATCGGTGAATTGACGGCGCTCGCGAGCCGGGGCGTCGACACCATCGCGGTTGCGACGATCGACAAACGAATTTTGCTGCGAAGTTTCCATGCCCAGCGACATCGGCGGAGCTCCTTGGACAAACGAGTTTTGATAATTCCTCAATGAACGTATAGGTCGCGTTTGCCACGGGGTCAAAATCTTCAGTCAGTCGTCGGCACCCGCATCCGCATTGCCCGCACGATCGGCACGTTCAATACGATCGCTTCGCGTGCCCTGATCCGCATCTCGAGCATGTTCAAACCGTTCGACCGACTCTACAATGTCGCCGTCATCGCCGGTACGTTTTTCCAGCTTTCGCAACGTCTGCTCATGTTTTCCTATGCAAACGCGTCTCCTCGGTAAGACAGGTCTCGAACTCCCGATTTTG
>JAEUIL010000587.1 GCA_016794255.1 Planctomycetaceae bacterium
CCGCCGTCATCGACCGCGCGATCATCCTTCGCACACACTCGCATTTGTATCGCATCGAAAAGTAACAGCATCGAAAGCACCACCCACATGTCTATTCGTCTTGCCATTCACGGAGCCGCGGGCCGCATGGGCCAACGGTTGATCGCCATCGGGTCGGCTGACCCCGAACTGACGCTGGTCGGCGCTTGGGAAGCCCCCAACCACCCGCGGTTGGGTCAAGATGCCGGAGCGCTCGCTGGCGTGGGGCCGATCAGTTTGCCCCTCTCGCCTGCCACGCCCGGCAAGGTCGACGTCGTGATCGACTTCTCGGTTCCCGCCGGAGCGATGTCGGCGCTCGAGTTCTGCGTGAACGAAAAGATCCCGCTCGTGATCGCGACCACCGGCATGGAAGCGCATGAGCAAGAGCAGATTCGCTTGGCATCGCGAACGTTGCCCGTGCTGTGGGCACCGAGCATGAGCTTGGCCGTGAACTTGGCGATGAAGCTGACGGCCGTGGCGTCGTCGGCGCTGAAGGATCACCCGAGCGGCGCGGATGTCGAGATCATCGAACGGCACCATCGTTTCAAAGAGGACTCGCCCAGCGGCACAGCGCTGAAGTTCGGCCAGATCGTGCAGTCGATCATGGGTCAAAGTGTGGAACGACATGGTCGCGAGGGGCGACCCGGCGTGCGGCCGCATGGCGAGATTGGATATCACGCCGTTCGGGTCGGCGACAATCCGGGCGAGCACACCATCGTCTTCGGCCTGCTCGGCGAGACGCTCGAGATCAATGTCAAAGCCACGAATCGCGACTGTTACGCCCACGGCGCTCTGGCCGCAGCCAAGTTTCTCGTCGGCAAGCCCGCGGGACTTTACAGCATGAACGATGTGTTGAGCATCTAGCGGTTTTTCTCTTCCGTAGGACGGGTCTCCAGACCTGTCCTTGCCGTGGTGAAAGGTCATGGACGGGACTGGAGACCCGTCCTACGGCGATGGCGTGAGCTAACCTGATGGCCAAGTGCGAAGAAGGTTATCTCTGTGCGGTCTGCGGTCAGGATGTGGAAGAACTGACCGATAGCGATCTGTATCTGCGGTATGTCATCGGCGAACTCGATCCCGAGACCTTGCACACGAGCCGCGAACGCCACATTCGTTGCAATCCGACGCTAGCGCAGTTCATCGTCGACGACGATTTCTCGCCCGTGACGGTATCCGGTCCGTTCGACAAGCGGCAACTGGATCCGGTGTCGGTGCGTGAGCGCGAGACGCTCGTGACCCGCGGCTATCGTCGGCTGGTGGAACTGCGCGGGAAAGAACTGCCGTTGCTCGAGTATCCACTGGCCGAAGTGCGCGCCGAACTGGAACGCAAGGCGCGGTAAGTTGACTCACGCGTTCACGCGCTCCTGGCCAAACGAAAACGCCCAGCGGAGACTGCGATGCGCCGGCGAGCACATCGCAAATCATCGGCCGGGCGTTATTCGATCATCAGAGCCGCGCGAGAGCCAATGTCCGCGGGATGTCGCGACTCTGATGCGCCTCCTGGATAGATTGCGTTCACCAAGTCACTCAGCCAAGCTCATTCCGGCATCGCTCACGCATTGCGGCGCGCGGCGACCAAACCGGCCAGCGTCGTCGGCGACGAACGACGATCCGGCCGCGAGAACGATCGCATCGCCAACCGATCGCTCCAGTCACTCGTGCCGCGAGTCACGGCGACCGGCGCGGTCACCGTGGCCGTGCTGATCGACTGCTCACGCAAGTTGCGGTCATACGCGGCAGGTTGGTCGTCATGCGCGGTCGACGCGGGCAACGGCAATGTGTCTTGCCGGGTGCTGGTCACGCTGGTGGCGCTGTGCCCGTCGCCGGTCTCGATCGACTTCGGCTTCAGCTCGGCCCGGACGACACGCACGTCACGCGGAGCTTCGATCCCCACGCGAACGTTTTGTCCTTTCACCTGCAAGATCGTGATGACGACGTTGTTGCCGATGTGGATTTGCTGTTGGGTCTTGCGAGTGAGGACAAGCATGGCATTTTCCTTTGCTGAGCTGTGTGGGATGGCTTGGTGAATGGCATTCCTTAAAGCACACGACGTGCCAAACTCTTAGCCAGCTCGAGCGAATCGTTGCAAACGCAATCTGCACATAGGTTTGCGAATTTTGGTCGCCGATCGTGTTAGCATCCACTACTGTAAGTTTGTCAACGTCCTGGAACATTTGACAATTCACCTACGATCCGACGTACCTGCAAAAGCGACAATGAGTTACGCCGTGTCGAGCGCCGCCGATCACCCGTTTTCCGCGAGTTGTAAGAATTGCAGACCGGGCGAGCCTGCTGGACTTGCCGTCGCCCGATAGAATGAGTCGGTTCAGATACCGTTACCGTTTCCGAGAGATGATCGCCCCATGAGTCAAGTTCCTCCGTCCGGCGAGCCGCAAGCGTACGTGACCCCGCAAGTGATCGAACATCGTGCCCCCAATGCTCCGCCGCGACCCGCCAAGCGGGGCTGGGGTGGCGTAATCATTGGGCTGATGCTGCTCGTGATGGCGGTCGGCCTCGGGATCGTGATCGGCATGGTCGTCGGCAATATCGACATGGCCGCTACCGATTCGCATGTCGACGAGCGTTACCACTCCTTGTCGCGTTTCGCATCCGACAAGGTCGCGATCATCGATCTCGAAGGGACCATTCTCGAAGGGGACGGCTTCGTCAAGAAACAGATCGACCGCGTGAAGAGCGACAAGTCGGTCAAGGCCGTGGTGCTGCGTGTGAACTCGCCCGGCGGAACCGTCACCGGCAGCGACTTCATGTATCACCACTTGGTCAAGCTGCGCGAAGAACGCAAGATTCCGATCGTGGTCAGCATGGGGAGCGTCGCGGCCAGCGGCGGCTACTATGTTTCGATGTGCGTCGGTGACGAGCCGAACTCGATCTATGCCGAGCCGACGACCTGGACCGGTTCGATCGGCGTCGTGATTCCGCACTACGACATGTCGGGCCTCACCGAGAAGCTCGGCGTCACCGAAGACTCGATCAAGAGCCATCGCCTCAAGCAGATGGGCTCACCCTTCAAGGAGATGACCGAAGAAGAACGCAAGATCTTCCAGGGGTTGGTCGACGACAGCTTCGGCGGCTTTAAGGCGATCATCAAGTCAGGGCGGCCCGCCTTTCGCGAACACCCCGAGAATCTCGACAAGGTCGCCACCGGCCAAGTCTTTACCACCTCGCAGGCACTCGCCGCCGGGCTGGTCGACAAGCAAGGCTTCATCGAAGATGCGATCGATCGCGCCATCGAAATCGCGAAGCTCGACAAAGACGACGTGAAAGTCGTGCGCTATCGCAAGCCTGGCGGACTGTTCGACGTGCTGCTCGATGCGAAAGTCGCCCAGCGTAGCGATCTGGCGGCGCTGTTCGATCTCACCACGCCCCGAGCATACTACTTGTTCTCCTGGCCGACGATCGCGAAGTTCGAGTAACTCGCGTGCTTGCCGTACTTCATTGATTGGCTCCGATGACTCAGTCCGATGCGAATGCGCTTCGTCGCTTTGATCCGCAAGCGCCGCTGACAGGCGTGTTGCATATCGAAGTGGCGTGCGATTGGGGCGACGAGGTCGATCTGAACCACGCCGCGCGGTTGATGCCGTCGGAACAGCAGTCATTGAGCCGCCGGCCACGCACGCCATCGTCGATCGCGTATCGTCCTGCGCCGCTTCGATTCCGGCAGCCGCCGCTGACGGTGCAAATCGCCGAGTTGGGACCGTGTCAGGCCGAGGTTGACGTGACGGTGTTTGACTTCGCCGCGGTCAACATCGGCCTGCAGATCCCGTTCACACTCACGCCCCCGGCTCTGCTGCGACTCGCGCGATGCTTGGCTGAACCCGAGTCGCTCGTGTTGCAAGCACGCCGTGCGGCCGAGCCGCTTTATCGTCATTTGTTGCCCGCGATCAAGTCGCCGCGGTGGAGCGACGTGAGCGAAGAGTATTTTGTCTTTCAACTGCAACCCAGTTGCTTGCCGCTGCCCGAGCAGCTGGTACAACAAGCGCCCGAGTGGCTCGCGGGTCTGCTGCGGCTTGAAGACTTGCCGCTCTCGACCGAGGAAGTGAGCGACGCTTTGCGGCAACGCATGTCGTACACGAACGAAGACCTAGTGTTGATCGAGTGGTCGGCAGCCGTCGTGATTGATCGCGATTGTGACGAGATCTTGCAGACCATGGAGTTCGCGAATTTGCAGTTGCTCGAGTTCCGGCACATCGATCAGCGTGTCGACGACGTGCTGAAAGCCGCCTACGGTTTGATCCATCCGCTGGCCGGGTCGTGGTTGCCGTTCTGGAAGATGCAGACCAAGCCGCTCCGCACCCTGGGCGATCTGCGCATCGAAGCGGACGTCCTGTTCGAACGCGCGAGCAACGCCCTGAAATTGGTCGGCGATCAATACGTGGCCCGGCTTTATCGGATGCTTGCCAAGCGGTTTCATCTCGACGAATGGGCCGAGGGAATTCATAGCTCGCTCGATGTGGCGGTCGGCGTCTATCAGGTGCTCTCCGATCAAGCCTCGGCCTATCGCATCGAGGTGCTGGAGATTATCGTGATCGTACTGATCGCACTCGAGATCGTGCTGGCACTGTTCGAGCACTAGGCGCTCGTAACGAAAATAGTATCCATCACGCTCCGCGTGATGTGTGCTAGAACAGACTCGGCACAATGTTGTCAACGAACGATCGGTCATCGCATCAACCGCCATCACGCGATGCGTGATGGATACTTTCGCTGTTCGTGCATTAAACTCCATCGGACCACGACGATACTTCTGTGATGAGAAAACGCATGCGCATTCCCACCATGTTTCTGCTCGGCTGTCTCGGTTGGCTGTTCGTTATGTCCGAGCTCCGCGCCGCGGAACCGCTCAAGGTGTTTATCCTCGCCGGTCAGTCGAACATGGAAGGTCAGGCCGTCGCGGATCTCACGGGCAAGGACTACAACTTCGGCAAGGGGACACTCAAACAGTTGTTGAGTATGCCGGACAAGGCGGCGCGGCTGAAACACTTGGTGAACGATCGAGGCGAATGGACCGTGCGTGACGACGTATGGGTGCGTTACTCACGCGAACGGGGACCGACGCTCGTCGGGCCGTTGTCGATCGGCTTTGCCGTGTATGGCGGCAAGCACCATTTCGGGCCCGAGCTGCAATTCGGCCATGTCATGGGCGACTATTTGAAACAACAAGTGCTGCTCATCAAGACCGCCTGGGGAGGCAAGAGTCTGTATCAAGACTTCCGCCCGCCGAGCTCTGGTGGCCAAGTTGGACCTTACTATCAAAAGATGATCGCCGAGGTGCGCGACGCATTGGCCCATCTCGAGGACGACTTTCCCGGCTATTCTGGCGATGGTTACGAGCTTGCGGGTTTCGTTTGGTGGCACGGCTGGAACGACGGCGTCGATCCGCAACGAGCGGTGCCCGAGTACGAGACGAATCTCGTGAACCTGATCCATGATGTCCGCCGCGAGTTTAAGTCGCCACGCTTGCCGGTCGTGATTGGCGAGTTGACCGGCCCTTGGGTTGAAGCGCCGGGCACTTGGGGGACCTTGCGAAAAGCCCAAGCCCAGGCCGCCGCTCGTCCCGAGTTCCAAGGGACCGTGAAGTTCGTCGAGACGCATGACTTCGTGCGACCAGCGAACGAGTCGCCCAACACGACCCACGGTCATCACGAGTTCGGCAATGCCGAGACGTATTTTCTCGTCGGCGATGCGCTCGGCAAAGGGATGAAAGAGTTGCTCGCGCAGCCACATTCGAAAGCGGGCGCCGAGTAAGCCGCGGTTAGCGCCCCCGCTTAGCCCAACAAGGCCGCGAGCAGATCGCACTCGGTCACGATGCCCGACAATCGCCGGGTCGAGTCGATAACCAACAAGCCTTGCACGCGGCGTTCGAGCATCCGCTGCGCGGCGACCGACAACGGCTCGTTAGGGGTCACGGTCAACAGATCGACCGGCAACAGATCGCCGACGCAGCGGGCGGTCGTGTTCCAAGCCGACGAGTGATCGAGCCATGGGGCGTCAGCCAGCAACTCGCCGAGCCGCGCGCGACGCAGTTGCCGTTGCGATAACACGCCCCGCGGATGACCGGCCGACTCGACCAGCAAGTAGTTGCCCGCTGGCTGCATGACCCGGCTCGCGGCGACAATCTCGACCGACGCCTCGATCCGCGTCGGCAAGGGTCGCATGACCCGAGCGACACTCTGCCGGGCGAGCGGCGATTCGCCGTACGACATCTCTCGCAAGAAATCGGTGCTGGTGATGATCCCTTCGAGCCGGCCGAGATGCACCACCGGCACGCAGTGGAACTCGTTCTGCACGATGAGCGCGAGCGCGGCCTCGGGCGGATCGCCCGGCGCGATGTACTGCACCGTTTGCGTCACAACCTCGGCGACGAACGGCATCGCATCGACGATCAGCGCCGGGTCTTGCGCCGCGTCGCCGATCAACTCGGGCAATTGATCGAGGACCCGCGACACATCGAGATCCGACACCATGCCGACGAGGGCGAGATCACCGTCGATCACGGGCAGGTGATGAATCCCATGCTGGCTCATGAGGCGCACGACCTCGTCGATCGGCGTGTGCGGCGTGACCGTAATGGGATTGAACGTGACGAGTGTGTCGATGCCGATACCGAGCATGGTGGTCCCTAGCGATGGGCGACTCACGAGCAGGCGTGCGTTGCGGCGCGCAGCGCAGCCTTTGAAACTGTAGCCCGTCGGAGGCGGCGAGCCGGCCGCGGTGGGGAGAAATCAGACTTGTGATCGGCGGCGTGTGGTGAGAGTCGTGCCGATTGTAACGGCCGACGAATCGTGGGTCGGGCGTTGAACGTTACTTCGCGCCCGCGTTCAATTCTTCGAGGAGTGGCGCTCCCGCCGCGCCGGCCGCTTCGAGCAACTGCTTGGCTTGGTCGCGGTCCCCCTTGGGATCGATCATCAGATACGAGGCAATCGCCACATTGGCCGCCTCGCTCCCTTTGCCCAAGGCTTTCTCGGCACAGGCCACGAGCAACTTGGCGGGCCATTTATCGGGCGACTTGAAGAGCAACGCCTGGTTGCGTTCTTCAAACTTGACCATCGCCTTGTTCTCGTCGACCTCGGTCACCGTGGCGAGCAACTCGTCGCCCGCTTTCAACTCGTCGGCCGCTTTGAGCGACTGAGCGCCGGCCACGGCGGACTCCCAGAACTTCTGGTTGGCTTCGACCAATTTCTTCATCCGTTCGATCGCAGCGTTGCTATCGTCGGCCGTCGCTTCGAGCAGGGCCAGATCAAGGGCCTCGACCGCCTTGTCGGCTTTCAACGTGCGGAGCGCGGCGCGAGCTTCGTCGAGTTGTTTCTTGACTGCCGCGGCCTCTTTGGCGTCGGCCTTGGTGCCTTCTTTTGGCTTGGTGGGTTCGGGCGTGGTGGGTGTCGATGGCGTGGGCGTGGTCTTGGCGGGAGTATCGGTCTTGGCCGGCGTGGTGGTTTTCGGCATCGTCTCTGGCGTCGGATTGTCGAGCGTCACGCGCGGCGGCATCGCGGGTGAGTTGGCGATCGCGTCGAGCTTGCGGTTGATCTCGGCCATGGTCTCGCTGCTCACCGGCTTGGTCGGATTCACCGCCGGCGGCGGGCTCGACGATTTGCCATAGTTCGGGTTGAGCTTGCTCAGATCGGGCTTCGCCAGGGGGTCGAGCGGCCCTTGGGCCACGACCGGCTTGTCGACTTTATAGACCGGCTTGGGCTTGATCGTGTCCCAATTGGCATAGATGCCCAAGCCCAACGCCGCGCACAACACAACGCCGCCGAGTTGAAACGCGAGGGCGTTTTGCCCGCGCTTCTTGCGACGATAGTTGGCCTTGGTAGCGACCGACGAGTTGGCTTGCACCGCTCCGCCGAACGGATTGACGTTCGCCGGTGGAGCGACGGTCGCCATCGGAACGTGACCGCCCGCAGTCGGGATGCCTGCCATGGGCACAGCTTGCACGGGCATCGCTTGCATCGGCATGGCACTCATCGGCATGGCACTCATCGGCGCGGCCTGCAACGGCATCGCCTGCATGGGTACCGCTTGAACGGGCATCGCTTGTACCGGCATGGCTTGCATGGGAGCAGCCTGCACGGGCATGGCTTGAGCCGGGGCAGCTTGCGGAGGCGCAGCGACCGGCGCTTGCGCGACGGGTGGCAGCGCGGCAGGAGTTGTTGACGGCGGAGCGTTGGCGGCTGTGGCCGGCGCGCGGAGCGATTGTTCGTAATCTTTGCGCGAGGCGGCGTTGAGCAGAATCTTCCGCGCCAGTTCGAGCTCGCAGAGCAGGCGGGTGGCTTCCATCGCTTGGCTGCTGGCGAGAAATGGCTTGAGCTTGAGCTTGGCCGCGTCCACCGCCTCGGCAATCACCGGGGGCTCGTTCGTGAACGGCGGCAGGCCGAGCAACTCGTAATAGTTCGGCGGACGCTTGCCGGGGGCGATCCCCAAGCAGGTCTCGTAAATGTCAGCAGCCATGAGCCAATTCTCCACAGAAGCACCTAGACAACGGCAACGAGGGTTCCGGGCCCCGCTGACCGTCACGGCGAGACTCTATTATTGGTTGCCCCCCCGCAATCTACAAGGGAATCACGGGGTAAAGGTCAGTCGTTCGGGCGGTGGGACGCGCTGCACATTAATAAGTTCCGCGCTTGCACGGGTCGCATCCATGGTCCAGATCCGCGTGGTTCTCATTGCCCACGTTCGTTCACGGGGTTAGCATGCCGGAATTACCCCTCCCGTCGCTGCACGGGTTCTTTAACTGTCGGGGCTTTGCCGATGAAGCGCCAGCCAACTGTGTGGGGACTTCTTAGTTCACTGTTCCTAGCCGGATTGTTCAATGTTGGCGGGGCTCAAGACGACGACCCCTTCGATTTTCGCTCGCTGATTGGCCAGAAGGTGAATGTTCATCTCGCCGACGCTTCCGGGCTGCATCAAATCGAGGTCACTCAGATTGTCTCCGGCGTGAAGAAAGGGACCTTGCGCGGACTAACTTTTCGCGTCGACAAAAAGTCGAGGCCCCAGACGGTCTTAGCGCCTCAGATCGCCGAGATCGAGGTGGGCGGCGAACCTCTCGATTTGACATTCGATTCCAAGAGTAAGTCGGTCGCCGTAGATGTCGAAAAGCGGCAGGCGCGCTTGGCCGAGGTCACGCGGCTAAAAGAAAAGATCGCGTCAGGTCGAGAAGTTGGCTGGCAGCCGGTCAGTGCCGCCGACTTTGCGAAAGCAACCGATGCAGAAAAGTCGCAGCCTAAGGAATTGGTCGAGAAGGCACTCGGCGTGAAACTGGAATGTATCGAGACCGAGCGTTGGTTGATGTTTACCGACATGCCCCCGGCAGAGGTTGATAAGTACATCCGAATTCTCGACGAGGTCTACAAAGAACTCGCACGGCTCCTCGAATTGCCCACGGATCGCCCCCCTTTCCGCAGCAAAATGCCGGTTTACATGCTCTCCACTGTAGAGCTGCTGAGTCATCTGGAAAGAGAAGTCTACAAGAACAACGACGGCACCGATTACCAAACCTGGGTGCATTGGTTCGACGATGGTCGCGTGGTCGTGAACGCTTGTCAGACAGCCGAAGCTCGCGAAGTGGCTACCAGTCTGAGTTACTACACGACCATTGCGATCCTGTATCGGTACGGGTCATCTCTAGCGCTTCCTCAATGGCTCGAAGATGGTTTGGCAATGCAGACCTCGATACGAACCACGCCTGGTGGCAGTTTATACGTCGAGAGTCCGCGAATCAGCCTCGAAGCCTTTCGGGAGAAAAAGGCGTTCGCGAAGGACTTTTTGAGCTCGAAAGAATTGGACGACGAGTCGTACGGACTCGCTGCCGCGATTGTCGATCGACTTGATAAACGCGATCCGGTTCGATTCCGAGAATTTCTCGTCGCTTTGAAGGCCGGCCTGACACTCGATGAAGCGTTACGACTGGTGTATCGCTGTGACGCCAAGACATTTTTACGCGGCTGTGCGGTAGAGCTTGGCGTACCGGACGTGAAGTTGGATTCGTGAAGGACACAATCAAGGATTGCTACGTCCAAACACTTCCGGCAATGGCTCCACGGCACTCGCGGCGGGCGATTCGATTTGCAAGATGCGGGCGAGTGTCGGACCCATCGCGGCCGGAGTGACGGGCCGAAGGTGGCGACCGGCTTTGACCACCGGACCAACGAAGGCGAGCGGCACGTGGCTGTCGTACTTCCAGGGACTGCCGTGCGTGGCGGGCGTTTTGCCCGGGATCAGGTACGGCTTCAACGCAAACAACACATCGCCGCTACGTTCGGCGTTGAACGTGCGTTGAAACTGCAAGGCAATCCCGCCGGGGGCGCTGCCGGCGAGCAACTCGTCACGCGTGAACGCCGCGCCGACTGCCGCGTGCTGCACGAGCCAACCACGCACCAGCCGTTGCGCTGCCGAGAACTTGTCCCCCTGCAACTGCGGCAGCTCACGCCGCAAATAGATGTCACCGTAGTCAAAGCTTTGCACATACGTTTTGTCGGCGGTACCGAACTCGGCAACTAGCTTGGCTTCAAGTTCATCCTGAAGCGCCTTCATATCGCCCAACGGATCGCGCCCAGCCGGCAGACCCAGTTGCTTGGCGTGCTCGGGAATCGGCGCGACGCCATGATCGCTCGACAGCGCCAACACCCACGGACGACCATCGAGATGCTGTTCGAGGAACTTCACAAACTGGCCCAATTGGCGATCCGTGCGATAGGTCACGTCTTGCACTTCGAGACTATAAGGACCAAAGGCATGGCCGATGTAGTCATTCGTCGACAGATTGATCGCGAGCAGATCGGGCGTCGGGCCCAGGCCGAGCTTTTCGTCCATTACGAGTAGCTTGGCCACGGCGAGCGTGATGTCGTTGCCCCACGGCGTCTTGGTGACTTGGTCGTAGTACGATTGTCCCGCTTGCTGGGGCAGCGGATGCGGAAACGCGCGACCCAGCGAGCTGTTGGGGTTCTCGAACTCAGCGTCGTCCGGATAGTGCAGCACGTACTTGTCGGGAGGAAGCAAAAGTTCCCACGACTTGCCGACATACGCTTCAAGCGCATCGGACTCGTTGTACACACGCAAGAACGGCGGCAGGTCTTCGCGATAGTATTTGCTCGTGACCCAATTGCCGCTGTTGGGATGGTACCAATACGCAGCGTCGGCCGAGTGGCCGGTCATCAGGATCGACGCTCGATCTTTGAGCGCCACGCCAAACACGCGCGACTGCGACCAAGTGAGCTTCATCACATCGCCGAGCGTGCCGACCATCAGGTTCTTGGGCGACATGCCGTTGCCCGGTGCGCCGATCATCGGCGAGTCGTCGTCCGAGACACAGTAGACACGTTTGCCCGTCACTCGATTGAACCAATCGTTTTCGACAATCCCGGTCTGAGCCGGAAAGGTGCCGGTGAGCAGGACGCTATGGCCAGGGCCAGTGATCGTGTAGGCGTGGCCGTGATGGCACTGAGAATAGAGCGCCCCCTGATCGAGCACGCGACGGAAAAAGCCGTCGGGCGCGAACCCGGCCTGCATCCGTTCGAGATATTCGTAGGGAAACTGATCGATGCTCACGGCTACGACGAGCTGCGGCCGGGCGGCCTGGGCCGACGTGACCGATAGAGCAAGAATAGTGAGCAGCGTAAGGATCATGGAACGCACGACAAAGACTCCAGGCGGGATCACGATGGCGAGCAAAGCGTAGGATTAGCTTGGCACAAACGATGGCTTCGTGCCAGTCTCGGTAATTTGCGTTGGTCTGCCGCGGCAGTTTACAATCGGGCCGTCCATAGTATCCATCACGCTCCGCGTGATGCGCCTTGGTGAACCGCCCGCCCCGGGCAACGATACTTGGACCACACGAACATTTCACACCATCATGCGGAGCGTGATGGATACTATTTTTGCCCTTTCGAGACCCCTTCCCCATGGTTGCTCGTCGCACCCGGTTCGCACTGTTTCTTGCCGCGCTAGCGTTTCTTTCGTACTCGTCAACGGTCCAGGCCCAGATGTCGCCGGCCGACGAACTCAAGGCACTCAAAGTGGCCGACGACTTCGACGTGTCGCTCTACGCCGCCGAGCCGTTGATCACGAACCCGGCCGCGATCGATATCGACACGCAGGGCCGCGTGTGGGTCGCCGAGATTCAGTGGTATCGCTCGAAGGCCAAGCAGCCGCCGGCCGACAAGATCAAGGTGCTCGAAGACACCGATGGCGACGGTCAAGCCGACAAGGCGACCGTGTTCGCCGAGGGGTTGTTCGCGCCGATGAGCATCTGCGTCGCGGGCTCGAAGGTCTACGTGGCCACGAGTCCCGACCTGTGGGTGTACGAAGACAAGAACGGCGACCTAAAGGCTGATGGTCCCCCGACGAAGTTGCTCACCGGCTTCGGCGGTTTCAATCACGATCACTCGGCCCACAGTCTCGTGCTGGGGCCCGATCACAAATGGTGGATGGCTCATGGCGACGGTGGTTACGAGGTCACCGGCGTCGATGGCAGCCACATCGAGTATGGCAAGGGAGGCATGATCCGCGGCGAACTCGACGGCTCGAAATTGGAAAACGTGGCGGTCAACTTCCGCAATCCGTACGAGATTTGCGTCAACAGTTTTGGCGAAGCCTTTTGCAGTGATAACGACAACGACGGTAACTTCAGCGTCCGCATCTGCTGGATTCTCGAAGGGGGCGACTACGGTTGGTTCGGTCGTCCCGGTGCCAAAGTGTTGAAGGACATTCCGTTCTCTGAAGGTTGGCATTTCCGCGCGTACACACCGGGCTTTGTGCCGGGCACACTCGTTACGGGCTTCGGTTCGCCGACCGGCATGTGCTATTACGAAGGTGACGCGTTCGGTCCGAAGTACAAGAACGCGCCGCTGCACACCGATTGCGGCCCGCGTGAAGTCCGGCTGTATCGCCACACCAAGCAAGGTGCCGGTTACACCGCGACCAACGAGACGTTCTTGACGTCGACCGATGACAAGTACTTCCGCCCCGACGACATTTGCACCGCGCCCGATGGCGCGCTGTTGGTCAGCGACTGGTACGACGGCGGCGTCGGTGGTCACGCTTACAACAATCCCGACCAGGGTCGCATCTTCCGGCTGACACCGAAGGGAAAGAAGGCAACACGCCGCGAGAAGCCCGGTCCGTACGAATCGCTCGACGATGCGACGGTCGCGTTACATAGCCCGAACTTGGCGACGCAATTCTTGGCTCGCGAACGCCTGTTGCAAGGCGGTGCCGAGTCGATTTCAAAACTCGTTCATCAGTTCGAGAACAGCGACGACAACGCGAAAGCCCGCTCGCTGTGGGTGCTCGATCGCATCGGCGGCGACGGAAGAGCGTATGTCGCCAAGCAATTGACCAGCAGCGATCCACAATGGCGAGCGCTGGCCGCGCGAATTTTGCGTCGTCGGGGTGACGAGTTTGCTGCGCAAATTCTCGCGCTGGCCGATGACAAGGATGGCGAAGTGCGTCGCGAAGTGCTCTTGGCCATCGCCAAGCTCACCAGCGATACGGCCGATCAAGCCCTGGCCAAGATCGCCGCCACATATGACGGCAGTGATCGCTATTTGCTCGAGGCGATCAATGTCGCCGCCGCCAGCCGCAAGGCGAAGCTCCTGGGTGCGCTGCAAAGCGCCGGCAAGTTCTCGGTCCGCAACGCTCAGTTGCTCCAAGTGCTCGACCCGGCCGCGGCCGCTCGGTTGCTCACCGCCACGCTCACGTCGACCACCAACGACGCCGAGCGGACCAAAGTGCTCGATCAACTCTCGCTCAGCACCTCGGTCGAGGCGGCACGCGAGATTCTCAAAACGGCCGCCGACAGCAGCGCGAGCGAGGCGGTTCGGCGCCGCGCGTTTGATCTCGCTGCCGCGAACCTCAAGGGAGCGTGGTTGGAATTCAAAGCCGATGTCGGCGTGGGCGAGCAACTGAACAAACTGCTCGCGGACAAGGCGTGGACGTTGCCCACGTTGAACATCATCGGCGAGACCGGCGTGGCCAGCCTCGGCGAATCGGTGCTAGCCTTTGCCGCCAATGAATCGGCCACCACCGACGTGCGTGGCAAGGCGATGGCGGTCGCGGCACAACTG
>JAEUIL010000544.1 GCA_016794255.1 Planctomycetaceae bacterium
TTCCACTCATCGTAGCCGAAAGCGGCGCTCGAGTGAAAAGGAATGACGCATTTACATGGCGTATGTATATGTGCCATTCATGTCGCAACGGCCCCTGTACAGGTCAGAGTGATCGCAAGCCCCTTTGCCGATTAGAACGCGGAAGCGTCTACCGGTCTGTGGCGATATCAGTACCCCGGGCATCTTGCCCCATGTTTTGTGCCGAGAATCACGGCAAGATGCCCGTGTTACGGAATAAATCAACACACTGCTACCGCATACGATAATCGACGATCACCACAGGGGTCAGTGCATTGCCACTTGGTTTCGCCCGGCGATCTAGCCGACGTTCGCGATCGACTGCTTGGCTTGAGTCGCGATGTTGTCGGCCGTGAAGCCGAAGTGCTTGAACAGCGTGCCGCCCGGAGCACTCGCCCCGTAGCCGGTCATGCCGACAAACAAGCCATGCTCGCCGAGGTACCGCTCCCAGCCGAACTTGATGCCCGCCTCGACCGCCACACGGGCCTTCACACCCGCCGGCAACACCGCAGTGCGGTACGCCGCGTCCTGTTGCTCGAACAGTTCCCACGACGGCATGCTCACCACGCGCGACCGCACCCCCTCGGCCTTGAGCTTCTCGTGGGCCTCGACCGTGACGCCCAACTCGCTGCCCGTGGCGATGAGAATCACCTGCGGCTGACCCTCGGCATCGTCGGCGACAATGTATCCGCCGCGAGCGGCGCTCAGCGCCGAGCCATACTTGTTGCGATCGAGCGTCGGCAGGTTTTGCCGCGACAGCACGAAGGCCACCGGATGATTCGTGATCTTGAGCGCCGCGCGATACGTCTCGGCCACTTCATTCGCGTCGCCGGGACGGATCGTGATCAAACCGGGGATCGCGCGCAGAGCAGCGAGATGCTCGACCGGCTGATGCGTCGGACCATCTTCACCGACGCCAATCGAGTCGTGCGTGAAGATATACAACACCGGCAGTTTCATGATCGCCGACAATCGCAGCGACGGCCGCAGATAATCAGAGAAGACGAAGAACGTCGAGCAATACGCCCGCACACCGCTCAGGGTCATGCCGTTGCAGGCGGCAGCCATCGCATGTTCGCGAATGCCGAAGTGGAAGTTGCGACCCCCCGGCTCGTGAGCGCTGAAGTGGCCCGCGCCTTCAAAGTTGAGCATGGTCATCGTCGACGGCGCGAGGTCGGCCGAGCCGCCGATCAACCACGGCACCTTGCTCGCGATGGCGTTGAGCACCTTGCCGCCCGAGACGCGACTGGCGACACCCTTGGCATCGGCCGGGAACGGCACGACGGCCGAGTCCCAACCCTCGGGCAGCTCGCCACGGGCCATCAATTCCCATTCGGCCGCCAACTCGGGGAACTGCTTCTTGTATTGCTTGAACTTGCGATCCCAGGCTTTCGACAACTTCTCGCCTCGACCGCCGACATTGCCGCGGAAATGACTGAGCACTTCGTCCGGCACGAGGAACTGGGCCGATTCTTCCCAACCGTAGGCTTGCTTCGTGAGGCGAATCTCTTCGGCTCCGAGCGGTGCCCCGTGCGCGCCGTGCGTGTTGGCCTTGTTCGGCGCACCCCAGGCGATCACGCTCTTGACGACGATCAACGTGGGACCTTTGTTGCGCTTCGAGTTCTGCACGAAACGCTTGTAGGCGGCGTCGAGCGCGCCGAGATCATTGGCGTCTTCGACCGTGATCACGTTCCAGCCGAGGCCTTTGAACCGCGTGCCGACTTGCTCGCTGAATGCCAGTTCGGTCTCGCCTTCGATCGTGATCTTGTTGTCGTCGTAGATCCAGCAGAGGTTCGAGAGCTTCATGTGCCCCGCGATCGAGGCGGCCTCGCCGGCGATGCCTTCCATCAAGTCGCCGTCGCTGCACAAAGCATACGTGTTGTAGTTGAACAGCTCGAAGCTCGGGCGATTGAAATGAGCACCGAGCCAGCGCGAGGCGATCGCCATGCCGACGCTGTTCGCCACGCCTTGGCCGAGCGGGCCGGTCGTGGTTTCCACGCCGCTCGTCTCGTAACTCTCGGGATGGCCCGGGCAACGGCTGTGCAACTGCCGGAACTTCTTCAGATGCTCGAGCGGCACGGCCTCTTCGCCGGTCGGCTCGTCGTACTCGTCGAACTGTTTCACGCCAGCCAAATGCAGCAGCGAGTAGATCAACGCCGAAGCATGACCGCACGAGAGCACGAACCGATCGCGATTGGGCCACCGCGGCGCCTCGGGATTGAACCGCAGGTGGTCGTTCCACAGCTTGTAAGCGACCGGTGCCAAGGCCATGGGCGTGCCGGGATGCCCACTGTTGGCGGCCTCGACGGCATCCATGGCCAGCGTGCGGATGGTGTTGATCGTCAGTTGGTCGAGATTCGTGGACGTTGCGGACATGCGCAGGGAGTTTGACCCGAAAGAGGAGTGGGATGAGCACGAAAGGCCCGAATCGAACCAGTCAATGTACGGGCTGGCAGCAAGGGGCGTCAACGATGCGGCATTGCCAGAACGTAAATCCCACCAAATAAATGACTTACAAGTGACCGGCGTCGTTCGTTCTGCATGCCCATGGGGATGAAATTTGGTCAGGAATGGGTCGTCTGTGAGTAGCCGCGATTGAGTTCCTGGCGCGCCAGGTCTAGGATCAAAGGTTAGCGTTCGAGGAATTGGGGTGGGATTGGAATCGTCGAGAACGAAACGAGGCGCGGTTATGTCGTCGGCCGACTTTGGGTTTGTCAACAACGCAGTTCCGGTAACTCCCGGCGAGTGGCAGTCGCCGATCAGCCCGTTTGCGTGCGATGTCGCTTTGATCGCCGAAGACGACGGCACATTTTCCGGCGTGGTTTTGAACCTTCCGGGGGCGGGAAGCTGTGGTGATACCGAAGCCGAGGTGATCGCGAATGTTCAAGAAGCGGTAGCAGGAGTGATTGAGTCGTATCGAGCCGCGGGGGAAGCTATCCCCTGGATAGATTCACGACTCGAACCGACGCCCGAGAACGCCAGACGCATTCGAGTGCTGGTCCATGCCTAAGGTTCCGCGAATCACCGGGGCAGAGGCGATTCGAGCGTTTGGCAAAGTGGGATATGTTCTGGAGCGAGTGAGTGGCTCGCACCATATTCTCAAGCGCTCGCAGAGTGCGACGCTGTCGATACCGTGTCATGGGAATAAGACGATCGGCGTCGGATTGTTGCGAGCGCAGATCGACGCCGCAGGCCTGACCGTCGAGCAGTTCATTGAGTTGCTGTGACGTTTCAACTTGAGGTTTAGGTGGATTCACCGCGTTTTTATTTGATCCGCGGTTTTTAATCATGCCGGCGTTCTCGTCCCGAGGCCTACCGTGACTAATTCGTCTCTTCTTTCTCGACTGGCGCAGATTGACGACGGCGAACTGACCTCCGTACCACACGCGGAACCCTTTGCGGTTGTTTTTCCAACGCAGGAGCACTCGCCCGTCGTCTATACGACCAAGGTCCATGCGGCTGAGCGACTGCTTTTGCCGCCATCAGGTCAAGCGAGTGTCGGCATGATCGCTCGCTACGGTTTCCCTGATCCGGGCCAGATCGCTGCACTTAGCACGATCGTCGGTGAACGAAATCTGTTCTTTCTCGGCGATTGCGATCCGTTCGATCTATTGGTTTATGCTTGGTTACAACAGCATCGGGAGATCTGTTACTGGGGCATTTCGGATGACGTCTTGTCCGCAGTCGGCTTGCCGTTGAACGAGTCCATGTTGATCGACTTGGCCGCAGCGGAACAAAACGCGATGACGCTGGTCGCGGATGTATTGCCGTCCTTTGCGGAGATCGTTGGGCCAAACTGCGCTAAGCTGCTGGCGAGCAACAAGAAGATCGAACTCGAAGCGCTGGCATCGTTTCGTACTCGCCCGCAAAGTGACCTGCTCGAAATGCTGAAGTAATTGCCATCAACAAACAGAACGAACTTGCAGCGTCGATCTACTTGCGTCCTACCCGCCCCACGCTTGTTTGAAAGAACTTCGCACGGCGCTTCGTGACTTGGCCGGTGGTGTCGCTTTGCTGCGAACGGAGGTCGGCGAGGTTGGCCTGACAATAACGACAGCCGACGTCGCGTAGATGAAACTCGGCGTACTCGATTTCTTCGTCGGTCATCGCACCCAACAAGTAGCTCCCCAACTGAGCACGTGTCAGACACGTGAGCCGTTCGCGCCGCCAGATATCGCCGACGGCGTGGACGCCCGAGTCACGCTGGGCCGAGAGTCGTGCCAATCGTTCGCGCAATTCCGGCGACCCACGCAACTGCGACTCGATCTGCGTGAGTTCCGCGATCGGTAGCAGTTCGTCGAGATAGCCGAGAAGTTGGGCGTCGGTGGGCATGGGGGGGAAGTTCTTGGTTCTTGGTGCTTGGTGCTTGGTTCGTGGTGAGTAGGTGGCGCGAAACCGCAAGCGTGGTTGGAATGAAAGGCGGTGGTTGGTTTTAACTAAGCACCAAGAACTAAGCACCAAGCACTACGAATTCAGTTCCGGAAACACATCCTCATTCAACCGTTGACTCCGCATCGCATTGCGCAACCGTTCGGTGAGCTCGAACTTCTGATTCGCGACCTGCTGCTCGCTGAGTTGCAAACGCTCGGCGACTTGCTTGTTCCCCCAACCGGCGACAAACAACAGCTCGGCACACATGATGCGTTGCCAATCGCCGCGCTTCCGCCAGCCGTCGAGGATCGTCGCGAGCGCCGCGATCACGGCTTGCTCTTCGAGCTGTCGCCGCTCGCTGCTGCGGATCAAACTGCTCACCGGCCGATCGCGGCCTGGCACCCGGGCTTCACCCTCGTCGCTCTCGTTGCTACTAAGTTGAATGGCCGGGCGACGCCCTTCGCGCCGCAGATGATCGGTCAGTTTGTGAGCCGCGATCGAAAACAGATAACTCTCGAGCGGCCGATCACCGTCGTAGTTCGGCAAACTCGTCAGAAAGCCGACGAGCGATTCTTGCACCACATCCTCGGCCGCGGCCCGATTGCCGATGCGAGCTTCGACAAACGCCAGCAACCGACCCTCGTAACGATCGATGAGCTCGCCCCAAGCACGATCGTTGCCGGCGCGGATCTCGGCGATCAGCAGTTGATCGGCGTCGGTGTCGCGGGACATGGCGGCTGGTCAAAGGTGATGTGAACTGAACCTGCTCAAATTTAGACGATCGCGAAACCGCAAGCGAGATGGGGAAGACGGAATGACAAAATCATGGGGGGACAGAATCATTAAGTCAGAGGACAGAATCATGAAGGAACAGGATCATGAAATGCGATTTAAGAATTTCTTATCATCCTGTTCATCATGATCCTGTCTTTGCTTCGTCTTTCCTTATCATTTTGTTCCTCCATGATTTTGTCATATTCTTCTTCTCACCCCACCGGCTGTCGCTTCAACAGCACATAGCCGCCGAGCAGACTCGAGAGCACGACCAACGCGCCGCCGCCGAGCCATTGCAGCCGCCGCTCGATCGCGTCGTGCCGCCACATCTGCTTGATCTCGGCCCGGGCCGAGTCGTCGAGCACAAGCCGAGCGTGGTGATACATCATCGGTCCGACGCTCGTGTCGACCTGCTGCACCCAGCGTTGGCCCACCAGCTTGAGCAGGTCGGGATCGGTAAACGACACCGCTCGTTCAGTGCCGGGCCCCAAATATCCCGCGATATATTCGTTCACCGCCAGCCGCAGCTGCGTGAGCAACTCCGATTCGCACAGCGACGTGGTGTCGTACGGACCGGCGCTCACGGTGCGCTCGAACTTGCCGTTGGTCAGCGCAGCGGGAGCGTCGACCCAAGCCGGTCGATCGACGGGCTTATCCTTGTTGCTTGCTACGACCTCAACCGGCGGCTTCTCTGCGGCGACCTTGCGCGCGGTGACCCTCACCGGAGCGCTTTCGACGATCGCCTCGCTTGGCAAAAAGGGAATCGCCTGTGCGGTCTCGCTTAACTGGTACTTGATCAACAGACCCATCACGATCAGGCCGAGCATCAGCAGGCCCATCACACCCACAGCCACAAACATCGTCTGCCGCGCCGCGACGCTCCACAATTGCGAAGCGATCACGCCCACGAACAACCCGATCAGAATGAGTTCCAACAGCCCGAGAGCCATCATTTTGGTTCTCTCCAATAACAAGGTCAGACGTTGATCCACTGCCCGCCGACGAATGTCTGTACGAACCGCGGTGACGCAGTCGGACTCGCACGCCACGGGGCGGACAATTGCACGGTCACCGCTAGCGCCACGGCCGAGTACCACGACCACGGCGCGGGAAACGGCGCGACCCAACTCACCAGCCACGCCATCAGCATCACTCCGCCCACATTCCACAGGCTGAAGCGATTGACGCGCAGCAACTCGGCTTGTCGCCACCAACGTACCGCCAGGAACAGCAGTCCGAAGTACGTCAGATAGGCGAACAACTCGGGCTGGCCCGATGAGTCAAAGAACGCGTGCCCCACGAGCACCGTGGCGCGAGCGTCGTAGGGCAAATCGACGAGCAACGCTTGATCGACGAGCCACGCTAGCGCGCCGTACGCCAAACCGATGAGCGCGCTACTGAACCGTTTCCACGACAGTTCGATCTGGCGCGATTCCCAGTACCGGGCCTGAGTGAGAATCAACCAACTGCCGAGCACGGTCGACGTGGTGAGCCACGCATAGAGCTCCACAGCCGGTCGTTGACCGCGGAACAGAATCAGCATCAAACACACGGCCGCGGCGACGAACGTCGACACGATCAGCGAGCCGACCCAATCGGTCGCTTGTTCGCGTGTCGTTCGCAAACCGACGAACTCGGGCGTCAGGACTTGCGCGCGTGTCGCGAGCTCGGGCACCATTACGGCCGTGATTGGTTCGCTGGGTGTATGCGGCTCGGTGGGCCGATGATGACGCGGCAGCGGCGCGGTACTTCCCGCGCGGGGCTTGTGATACCAGCGCACGGCGACGATCACGAGCAAAAAAATCACGCCCGGGATCACGCCCACGAGTGCCGTGGGATGAATTCGTCCCGCAAACTGCCCCGTGAACAATTCGTAACCCAGCGCCCTTAGCGGAGCGCTGCGGTACGCGAAGTACAGCAGTGGTAACAGGAACAATACGAAGCGATGCGCGATCCGTTGGTTCTCGCTGAGACCGTTCCAATAGTCGCTTAACGCGGTCCACCAAGTTGTGGCGCTCGACGCTCGCGCCGTAGTTGAGGCAGATCGAGGCGCGGTTGCCGCCGGGATCGCGTCTCCCCGCGCAGCCGCGACGAGTGCTTGAATCTCGGCAACGCTCTGCGGACGTTTGGCCGGGTCTTTCACCAAACAGGCCGCGATCGCCGAGCGATACGGTTCGTTCACGCGGCTCAAGTCGGGCTCGGCCGTCAGGTGTTTCATGAGCACTTCGCCCACGCTCTCGCCCTCGAACGGCACGTGGCCCGTGAACAGCTCGTAGAGCATGATGCCGAGCGCGTAGAGATCGATCTCTTTGCCATAGCGACCGTTGGCGATCTCGGGCGCCATGTAGTGGACCGTGCCGACGCTCTCGGTCTGACCGCTGCGACGACTGACGCTGATGAACTTCGACAGGCCATAGTCGCCGAGCTTGACGGTCCCTTGCTCGATCGACACGCCATCGCAGAAGACGTTGCCCGGCTTCAAGTCGCGGTGGACGATGCCGTGATCGTGCAGATACGCGACCGCGGCGCAGAGTCCGTCGAACCAGCGGAGCGCTTGCTCCGGCGACAAACCCTCGGGATGAGCGGCCAGCACATCTTCAAGTGACTGACCGTCGACGAATTCCATGACGACCCACGAGTCGCCTTGTTCGTCCTGACGGATGTCGTACAGAGCGAGCAGGTTGGGATGCTTGAGGTTCAAGCATTGCTGCACGCCGCGGAGCTCGATATCGAGATTGCGGCGCACGAGTTTGAGCGCGACCTCTTTGCCGGCGTCGCTGGTGGCGAAATAAACTTCGCCGAAGCCGCCGCGACCGATGCCCCGTTTGATCGTGTAGCCCGTCAGGGGCCGCGATCCACTGGCGTAAACAAACTTCAGGGCCGTATTGTCGACGGCTTTGAGCGGAGCCCTTTCTGCATTGGGCGGGTTCATAGTGGCCAACATGGTGTGATTGCTCGCTAATCGCGATGGGCGGCGATTCGTGCCGCTCGGCAGTCGTGACTCACGAGTCAATCGATTCCGAGCCGGTTTCCCCGTGAGCTGCGTTTCCTGCGGTAACTTCGACACCACGCTTGTGGGCAAGGTTCCTGGCGAACTCGCGGCCGGGTCCGACTTTTCTCCCCTTCAGCGTAATAGCCCTTTTCCAGCGCTGTCTAGAAAAGAGCTTTCCGATTTGTCGTAACTGATTGAGACGATTGAGATTAACGATTCCGGGGACCCCCGAGTTGTTCCCTTCCCATGGCGGTCTCGGGGAGGATCCCGTTGCGGTTACTTCGTTTCGACCCGGCCGGGATTGGAATACGGTTCGAGAGAAATCGAGAAATCGGGACCCACGATCCGCGACCGCTCGCCGAGTTGCGCGCGACCTTTCACCGCTTGACCGTCGACTTCGAACTCGACGCCGGTCGCGCGACAGAACCAGGGCCCCGTGGCGGCGCGGAACAGCACCAGCTCGTGTTTCCAGCCGGGACAGACGACATGGCTGCTCAGCGCTGGCCCGAGGATCAGCGTCTCATGCGCGAGCACAATGCCGCTGGTCGACGGTTGCGTGCGATGATGGCTCGCCAGCTCGAGTCGCGCCGACAAGCTGAGCGGATGGGGCTGGCGAAACCGCAAGCGAACGGTCGAGCCGAGTTCAAGGAGCGCGTCACGACCGAGGAGCGCCGGTTGTTCGACGACTCTGCCATTCAATCGGGCCTCGCGCGCGGCTTCAAACAGATAAGCGTCACCCTGCCGGCGAACGGTCGCATGGCGACGCGACAGGTCGGCCAGAATCGGCACGTCGACCGAGTCATCGGACGCCGGTTGGCCAATGACGATCGAGTCGGCCTCGCACACGAGATATCCCCCCACGCCATCGACCCACAGCCAAAAGCGACGATGCGACATGGTCGGCGAAGCGGTTGGAGGGGAAAGTTTCAACACGGAGAGCACGGAGGACACGGAGAAGACACGGAGCAAACCAAGAGAGTTGCATCAGTCGTCTCAACCAAGCACCAAGAACCAAGTACCAAGAACTAAGCACCAAGCACTCTCTTGTTCCTCCGTGCTCTCCGTGTTTCATCTTCCTAACAACTTGCTTCACGAACAAGTCCGTGGGAAGCGGAGAGAGCCGGCCTCCCACGGACCTGTCGCGAGCAATCCCGCCGTGGACTACTTCTTTTCAGCCAATAGCGCCGGGTCCGGCGACTTGTCGAAGTATTCGGTCACCTGATCGAGAATCGATTCCGAGGTCGATTCATCGAGCGGAATCTCGCCGCCGACCGTCGTGTCGGCCTGGACCAATCTCTCGGCCACGGTCAAACGCGACCGCAGATCGCCGACCAATTCCTTCACGCGACTCAAGCGCGAGTCGTCGAACTGATAGGTGCTGGTGGTCTGCGCCGCCTCGACCATTTTCAGACGCGCTTCGAGATGCTCGACGTCGACTTCAAGCTGCCGCTTCGAGGCGAGCATTCCTTCAAGCTTGGCCCGAGCGCCGACGAGACTCCGTTCCCGCGCCTTTTGCATCTCCTTGAGACTTACGAGCGTGGCGTCTTGCGTCTTGAATCGCTCGAAGCGATTGGCCAAGTCACCCTTCACTTCGCTGACAGTATAGATGCGCTTGCCATAGCGGATTTCGCTGTCGCCTTTGGCCAGATCATCTTTCAACCGCAGAATGCCTTCCTTTTCCTTGGCGAGCTTCCCCTGCAAGTCGTCGACCTGCTGGCCGAGCTTTTCGACCTCGACCTCTTCTTTCGCGATCAGGTGCATGTTCGAGCGGATGTCAGGCACAAGGTTCTTGATCATGGTGCGAGCCCGATCGATTTCGAAGTCGAGCGGAATGCTGTCTTTGACCGTGTTGGTCACGAGTCCGCAGCAGGTGCCGACGTAGCTGAAGGCGTCGGTGCCGAACAGGGCGAGGCCCAAGGCCGAGGCGCCGGCGGTGGCGAGAATGGTTTTCTTGACGAACATGGGTCGGTACTCCTGAAAAGATGAAACAACCGCAGGGACCGCCGCTGCTGAGCAGGCACTCCGTGGATAGCGGTCGAGCGGAGTGCTTGCGCCGAAGCGTCGGGCCAATAGCACACGGTAGCGCGGCAGTCACCACACCAAGAGCAGTTCGACGGCCAGTCGGTGACTTTGGATTGGTGGGGAGAATTTTTTGGGGAAGAGTTTTTGCATGAGTGACGAGGACCGTTAAACTGACTCGTGATGTAGGCGCGAAACCGCAAGCGACCTGCGACATCGCGCGACTGGTCACGGTCGGTCCTTCGCTTGCGGTTTCGCGCGTAGACCGAGATCGTCGAGAACTGGGGCACACCATGATCGCGGGCTATCACCTGATCTGGACCGCCTATGGCTGGTGGCTCCCCAACGATCCACGGGGCAGCACGTCTACGACGATTCGCAACGATTCTTTGAAAGAACTCGGTCCGCTGCACTTCGACCGTCGCCAAACTCAACCGTCCGGCAACATTATTCGTGAGTTCTATCAGGTTGCCGAAAAGCG
>JAEUIL010000612.1 GCA_016794255.1 Planctomycetaceae bacterium
CACAACGCCTTGAACAGCTCGTCGAACGAATGCAGAAGACCGGGGCAAGTCTAGTTTGGGCGAGCACTACGCCGATTCCCGACGACCCAACGAAGGGGCAAAAGGCCGCGTCGATCGTCGAACGCAATCAAGCCGCGGAGGCATTGATGAAGAAGCATAACATCGCCGTCGACGATTTGTTCAATGCCGTGACGCCGCATTTGACCGAAATGCAGAACCCGAACGACGTCCACTTCAACGCCCGAGGATATGACTTTCTCGGCGAGACAGTCGCGAAAGCCATCGAATCCACTCTGAAATAATCCCTTACGTCGCCACTATGAAACTCATTGCTCCGTTGTTTGTGTTCGTCACGCTGGTTGCCCTTGCAGTCGCGGCCGAAGGGCCCGTGGAGACTGATCCACGACTGCATTCTGACGGCAAAGGTTGGAAACTCAACCAAGCCACGATCAAAGACCCACGTCGGCCGCGCGTGCTGCTCATCGGCGACTCGATCCTCAGCGGCTATATGGGCCATGCGATTAAAGCCCTTGAAGGTAAGGCGTACGTCGATGCTTGGGTGAACCCGTACTGCCAAAGCGAACATCTCAACCACAAGGTGTTGCCCGAGGTGCTTGCCAAAGGACCGTACGATGTCGTGCACTTCAACATGGGCTTGCACGGCTGGCCCGAAGGACGTATTAAGGCCGGGACGTTTGAACCGCTGACGAAAGGCTATGTGGAAGTGATCAAGAAGGCATTGCCCCAGGCAAAGATCTTTTGGGCAAGCAGCACGCCGGTGCTGTTGGAGGGTGAGGTGAAGCAGCTCGATCCGGTAATCAACGCCAACATCGTCGAACAAAACCGCATGGCCGCCAAGGTAATGAGTGAGATGGGTGTGCCGGTGAACGATTTTTACTCGTTGCTCGTTGACAAGCTGGAACTCGCGCGCGGCGGCAGGGACAAGTTCCACTGGACACCACCGGCGTACAAGATTCTCGGTGATCAATGTGTCGAGGCCGTACTCAAGGCGCTGCCTACTTCTCGATCTGATGCGACGCGGTAAGCGCATCTGCGGAATTCTTGCCGTGAATAGAAATTCCCATCTTCAATATGATGCATATGCGATCGCTTTCTAACTGGCTAATGGCCTCTCTGTTGCTGGTCTCGTCGGCAAACGCTGCAACGCTGGATGAACTGTTGGCAAAGGTTCGCGACTCGAAGGCCGAGCCGAGTGTCAGCGAGATTGCGGCGACAGAGCTTGCGAAACAGTTTCCTCAATCGCACACGCAGTTTCTGGAGCTGTTTCGCAATGCTCGCATGATGCGCATCAAACGTGTGCTGCTGAAACAGATGATTGCGCACAAGATGCCGGCGCTCGATACGGCCATGTCACTAGCGCTAGCGGATGAAGAGACGCTGCTGCGGCTCACGGCGGCTGAGGGGCTCGCTTCGATAGCGGAAAGCCCGATGTTTTTCGAAAGAATGACCAAGGCGCTCGACGACGCCGATGTCGAGGTCCGCTGGGTCGCCGCGAAAACGCTTGCCAGTTCTGCAGCAGCGTTGGAGAAATATCCTGATCGAGCCCGGCAACTCGCCGTAAAACCTGATCCGTTGATGCGACAGGCATTGCTCGCGCATCTCACCTCGGCTCCGGCCGTGCAACCGCTAGTGGCCGAGTTGCAAGTACAGGCGTTGCTCGATGCCGATGCCACGACCTGCATAAGCGCCGCGGCCCGCGCTGCTGGAACGCTTTTCTCACCGCAGGCCAAGCCCACTGCATTGCAGTCGCAAGTCGTCGCCAGTCTGATCGCACGACTCGCTGACCTCGATCCGGTCAAGGCGGGAGCGGCTGGCTGCGCTCTGTCGCTCATCATGAATCCGGTCGTCGAAGCTGAGCTACGCATGACACTGACATCGCCCGATCTCATGCAACGCGCCCGGGCGGCGGAAGTGCTGAGAAAACGCAAGCTTGACTTCGATCCCACGCTACTCGCCGAGGTCATGCTTCGTGGCACCGAAGAGCAGCAACTGTACGCATGTGGCACGCTGTCGAGAATGCAGTCGCCGGGTTGTGTGCCGCTTGCACGGACCGCGTTGAATAGTGCCTCGCCTGTGGTACGACAGTCGGCCGTTTATGCGCTCGAAGTGATCGCAGACGACTCAGCTCTCAAGGCACTGATCGGCGCGCTGAAACACAGCGACGCGAATGTCCGGTATCGCGCCGCGGTTGTGCTCGGGCGCCGGCCAGCTAGCGGCACCGCAATTCCGTCGCTGCAAAACGTTGCTGCCAACGATGAGAACGCAAACGTGCGAGAGGCGGCTCGCATCGCGGCGGTATGTGCGACCGGCGGAGATGTGTCGAACGCACTAACCGATCTTGGCTCGCTACAAGCGGAAGCCATGCAGACCTCGCCGCGGCAGTTCGATATTGCCGCGGGCAAGCCAATGATCATCGCAGAGGGCATCGTCCAAGTAGGTTTACAGAAGCAGTTGTTCGTCGACGATCTGATCATCGACGAACTGGGTGGTGCGCAGCGGCAACTGCATCGTTTTCGAAAAGACTCGCGAAATCCCGTGTTAGAGCAGCAATTCCCCTGGGAGGTCATGGGCGTCGTCAGCTACTGTACCACGGTGCGATACGATCCCGCGACGCGCCTGTTCTCGTTTTGGACCACCTCTTTCGGTCGGCTCGCCGAGAAGGCCGAGGCAATCGCGAGCCGCGCTCAGTGTCTCGCGTTGAGCACCGATGGCATCGAGTGGAAGCGAGTTGCGCTGGGGCACGAAGGCTTCGAGCCGACCAGGGATACCAATCGCGTCGGGCGCGCGCCGAATATTGTCCACTATCCCGCAGAGAAAGACGCCGCGCGCCGGTTTGCCTCGTATGCTTTTGTGCCGGAGAGAAACGGACTGGCGGTATCGTTTTCGCCCGACGGGATTGGATCGTGGACCGATTGGAAGTTCGTGACTGGTGGCGGCAACGACGTCGTCACCGTCTGTCGCGACGACTTGAATCCTGGCACGTTCTCGTTCATGAAGTGGCGCGTCGGTCGGTGGTTTCGTCGCGCCGCGTGGCCCGCCTGGGGCGCTACGCCAGAGTCGATCCGACGTGGGCTGATCAATGTCACCGCCAACTTTGCCGACGACCGGTTGGCAATGAATCGCGTGGCGGCGGTTTTTCCCGCGCTCGATTTCTTTCAACCTGAAATCGTCCGTACAGAAATCTACGAGGTGACACCGTTCATTTACGAAGGCATCTACTTCGGCTTGCCCGTCCGCTTCGACATTAGCGGCCGAGGCGGACGCAATGTCGACGGGCCGACCGATCTCGCCCTGATGTTCTCTCGCGATAAGAACGGTAAGGGGGGCTGGCTCCGTCCCGGTTCGCCCAATTATCTTGCGACAGTAAACGACGACGAACTCGAACGGGCCGAGCGTGGCACGACACCACTCACAGGCGTGCTCGACTTTGGTCGGTGGGGCGAATGGGATGCGGCGCAGCTTTACGGCCCCAGTTCGTTGCTGGTCGTCGATGATCAGATCGTGCTTTACTACACCGGCGGATCGTTTGGCCACGAACCAGAAGGGAGTCGCTCCGACGGCGCGGGAAAGAACGTCTATCGCATGGCGATTGGCCGCGCGACACTGCGACTCGACGGTATGGTCTCGCTCCGCGCCGACAAACAAGCGGCCAACATAACGACCAAGCCGATGCGGTTCGATGGCCGCGAATTGGTGATCAACGCCGACTGCTCGCACGGTAGCTTGCGAGTCGATTTGCTCGACTCCGCGGGCAAGACCGTGGCTACGTCCGAGTCGATCACTTCGGACTCAATCCGCCACGTCGTAAAGTGGCCCGCGGGCTTTGATCTTGCCACTTATTCGGGCAAACCCGTGCGACTACGTTTGCAACTCACAAACGCGGATCTCTACGCGATTCAGTTTCAGGGCGGTCGATAGCAGCAGGTTTGTCGCGTTAGGATCGCCAATGAACCGCGGGCTCGATTTGTTAATGGTGATGATGCTTCAAGTGCGCCGGTAACTTAAATCCGCCCGACTCGACGAACGCGATCAAATCGAGGACCTCTTGCTTAGTAAGCACATTCAGCAATCCCTCGGGCATGGGCGAAATCTTTGAGGCGATCTTGTCATCGATCTGCGTTTTCACCACACGGGTCACAGCCTGCGGCAACAATAGATTCGATACGACGTGATACTCCGTCGGCTCTTCTTTCACCACCACTCCGGCAACCACGCGACCATCGCTGAGTTGAAATTGATAGCTACGATACTTCTCGTGGATCTCGCTGGAAGGTTCGAGCATTTGCTTGAGCAACGTTTCGCCTTTGAGCTTCTTCACGCTCTCGACCAGATCGGGCCCCAGATTCACGCCATGCCCCGCGATGACATGACACTGATTGCAACGTGCTTTGACGAAGGCTTGCATTCCACGGGCCGCCGCTTCCTCGCCCGTCGGAAACTTCACGGCAGCAAAATCGCCCATCACCCATTTGCGCACAATCGTCGGCTTGTGGGCGGCGAGTAGCGCCTTGGCCGTTGCGTCGTCTTTAGCCACGACCATCACGCCGTTCATCACAATCCAGTGGCCAGGAAACGTGCAGACATACGGATACAACCCCGGCTCGGTCGGCGCCTTGAACCGTAACACATGCACCTGCGATTTGCGCGTCGGCCCGATCATCGGCGAAGCGTGCAGGATTAGATCCCTTTTCGATGGCGGCACGAAGTCGGAATTGGCATTCATCGGGTCTTTCGCCATGTCGTTGGCCGCCATGCCCACCTCGGCCAGAGTCCCAGGACGAATCAAAATTAGGTTGTGATCCGTGGCATCGGGGTTCGTAAAGACGAGCTTGATCGGTTGACCCGGACGAACCACAAACTCGGTCGTGGTAAACAGCATCCGCTCGGGAATACAGCCGATGCGTACGGTCCGCAATGTTGGATCGCGATCGAACACAATCTCGGCTCCCTTGGGCTTCGGTTCGGCCAGGGCCTCATCGCGCGGCGAGGGGCGCATGACTTTGGCTACAGCAGCATATTGCGGGTTCCCCTCCCACAACGGTCGCAATGTGTGCGAGTTCAACGCACACACGATCGCATAGGTCAGGTGCTCTTCGCGAGGATGCTTGAGTACGTCGAGCATGGCATCGAGCGCGGGCCGAGTGCCGATCCAACTCGCCGCGATGGCCGCTTGCATTCGCACGATCGCGTGAGAGTCGTTTGCCGCCCGACTCAAGAGATCGATTCCGTCGCTGAGCGTCGGATGCCAATATCGCAATTGCTCAATCGCTGCGGCGCGAGCGTGATGTTCGTCGCAGCCAGCAATCTCCCGCAGCAATGGTGCGTTCACGGCATCGATCCAGCGATAAGCCCACAATGCCTCGACTTGATGGTGTCGATAGCGTGGGGCGTCTTTCCTGAGGTTGGCCACCCAAGTGTCGAGAGCCGTCCGCACTTCGCTAGCCGGTCGGATGCGCAGCTCGCGTTTCGCTAAGTCGCGATAGCGATACTCGGGCCGTTTCAAGAGGTTCAGCAACTCCGAAATCGTGGCGCTCTCGATTTGGGGCGGGTCTTGCAGCGGCAGGCCCTTGGCCGTGATTCGCCAAATGCGGCCCGAGTGGCGATCGCGACGTTGATCGCGCAGCGAATATTGGGCATGCCCTTTCACCGGGTTGTACCAATCGCAGACATACAAATCGCCACGAGGGCCGAACCGGATGTCGACCGGAATGAAGCTGAGATTGGTCGAGAACAGCAGATCGCTGACATACTCTTCGTCGTAACCAAACGTCTCCTCACGCCAGCGATGAATCTCGATACGATTGGTCGGCTTGTAACGCGCTTTTACGAAACAGCCTTGCAACTCCTTAGGAAAGGTCGCGAAGCCGACAAACTCGTGGCCGCAGGTGCCCGAGTAGGCTCGCAGACCTTTCGGCGCGGCATGCTGAGCCGGGTACGCCGGATCGAGCGAGTGAAACGCCGCCGCATAGATCGGATGACTGGCCATGTGTTGCCCCCAATCGTCGAACGTCACGCCCCAGGGGTTCGTGCTCGGGTAGCTACCGAAACTGATCAAGCGTTGCGTCTTTGGTGTGAAGCGAAACCATCCACTGTTCTGTTGTCGCACCGGACCATACGGCGTTTCCACTTGCGAATGATGAAAGATCGACTCGCGGAAGATCAAATCGCCGTCGGGAGTCCACGCCAAATCGTGCAATGCATGGTGCGAGTCTTCGGTGCCGAACCCGCTAAGCACGATCTCGTGGACGTCGGCCCGATCGTCGCCGTCGGTGTCTTTTAGGAACGTCAGATTCGGTTGTTCTGAAACATACACGCCGCCATCGCCAAACTCGAACGACAACGGCACATGCAGGTCGTGAGCAAAAATCGTCGACTTATCGGCTCGGCCATCGGCGTT
>JAEUIL010000647.1 GCA_016794255.1 Planctomycetaceae bacterium
GACAACGATCTCAATTTCCCCATCGAACTTCGCTCGAAGCTTCGCTGCGGCGTCATCATTCAATTCGAATTGCTCCGCTCCTAATGCACGAAACGCGAGTAGCATGGGGGCGAAAGAGACTGGATCAGATGCCAGTTCGTCATTATGCGATTGAATAAGAACTGGCCTAAGAACGGCAACAAAATCACGCAGTGACTCTAGGTTGTCAGCAAAGCGTTTAATTGTGTTTCCGAACATGAAATCTTCCGTTGAGCACTAATTGTAATGAAACTTCCTGCATGGTACCGATCATCGGTCCTCGATACAACGCTTTGCGTGAATTTTCCGAGTTTGTAGTACGCACTGTTTTGCTCGCCGAATCGATCGGTTTTTGCGTTAAGAAAGACGCAGAGTCGACATAGACGGTCGTTCGAGCGTAGAAGGCCGAAAAGATTCCCTGGCCATGACACGCTTCGATCAATATCGTGAAGCGATACGCGTTTGTTACTCGATCTAGCCGAATAGCCGATCGCGTTTGGCTTTGTTCCACGCCACTTTCTCGGCCGTGGTCATCGTCTTGAAGTCGGGCGCGGCGTTGAACGCGGCGGGCTTTTCGTCGTGAGAATGCCCGTGGTCGTGCGAGTGCTTGGTTTTGCAGGCACACTCGCTCGGCTTCGAACCGCCGCAACCGCAGCCGGATGATTTGCTCTCGGTCGCGGCCGGAATCGCGACGGGGACGTTGACCGTGCTGCCGCCGCCGTAGCTCATCACGCCGGTTTGTAAGGTCAGATCGTCGGCGAGTGAACGCTGCGGCTTGATGCCGAGCTTGCCGAGCACTGCGTGATACGCCTTC
The DNA here is from genome assembly GCA_016794255.1 of Planctomycetaceae bacterium. GTDB lineage: Bacteria > Planctomycetota > Planctomycetia > Pirellulales > PNKZ01 > JAEUIL01. The sequence goes on from JAEUIL010000647.1 coordinate 833, forward strand.
ACCGCTTCCTCAGGCGAGATGACGCCGTCGGTGATCAGCCGCAGGAACTCGACAAACGCCAGTTGATTCTCGGCGTTGTTGATCTTGCGACCGAAGAGCGCGACGCGAGCGCCGTACTTCTGCGCCTCGGAGATCAACTTGAACGCATCGTAGGTCGTGCCCGCACCACCGCCGAGAATACCGACCACCAAATGCGGGTCGTACGCCACCAGTTCTTCCATCGCCTTCGGGCCGTGATAGACGATCTTCAAGAACTGCGGCCGACCGGCTTGGGCGACTCCGGCGAGTGTCCGGGCGACGCAATCGTTAATGAACGACGGGATTTGCTCGCTCGAAATCCCCTGCGGGGCGTTCGGATCGAACAATTCCAAGAAGTGTTTGAAGCCTTTGCGCTCGGCTTCTTCGCGGAAGAGCTTGTACTCTTCGAGCGCGCGCAGATCTTCGTCGAGCCTGTTGTTGAACGTGATGCTGTACAGGCCGAGATTCGCGCCGCGGATGCGTTCTTGCGGCTCGCAGTCGACATGGCCGCACTGAATGTGATCGATCAGCGCGGTGCGGAACGGCCGCGAAGGATGCTCGATGTACTTGTTGCCGCGGACGACGAAAATGTCGGTCGTGTCATTGGCCCGCGCGGCGGGGGTGACGTGGCTGTTGTCGAAGAGTCCTTCTTGCAACGTGAGCACATCGTTCGTGCTGCTCGACATGAGCATGATGTCGACGATCCCCTGCCGGACGATCTGCCGCATCTGTTCGCGATACTCGGCCAACGTGCGAAAGCGGACCTCGCCGGGGTGCGATTCGGGACTCTTGCCGGCCGAGCCCATGCCAAACGCCATGTCGGCATCTTTGGCGTCGGCAATAATGAACTCGCGGCAACCGTGCGGGTCGGCGTGAATCGCGGCGAGTTTGGCGTCGAGAGACTTCATAGGAAAATGACGAATGCTAAATGTCGAATGACGATCGGTAAGATGAATGGGTCAAGCTGGTTTCGATTCCGATGGTCAATCGGTTAACTGCGGTAGGTCGACTACTTCTTGCCCGCAACTCGCTTCATCACATTATCGATCGTCTCTTTGAGCACCGCGGCGCTCTTCTTCAAGCCTTGCACTTCTTTCGGCCAGAGCTCGATTTCGTGCGTGGCAATGACGCCCGAGCGACCGACCACCGTCGGCACCGACAGGCTCACATCACGGATACCGTAGCAGCCATTCTGGATGCTCGAAACGGGCAACAAACAGCGGCGATCGAGCGCGACCGCTTCGATCACTTCTTGAATCGAAAGACCGACGGCGAAACCCGCGCCACCTTTCTTCTTGATGACCTCCGCGCCCGAGCCTTTGGTCCGCTCGAACAGCTCTTGGCCCAGGTTGTGCGACCAGCCGGGGAACTTGTCGAGCTGCAGACCGGCGATCGTGGCGCTCGACCAGATCGGCACCATGCTGTCGCCATGCTCACCGAGGATCAACGCGGCCACTTGCGTCGGCGGTGCAGTGAGTTTCTCGGCGATCAAGCTGCGGAAACGCGTGGTGTCGAGCACCGTACCGAGGCCGATGACCTGCGACTTGGGCAGATCGAGCCGGGCCGCGGCGAGATATGTGAGCGCGTCGACCGGGTTGCTGACGACGACCACGACGGCGTCTTTCTTCGTGCCGGCCTTTTTGACCTCGTCGAGGATGCCGACGAACAGGTCGACGTTGCGGTTGATTAAGTCGAGCCGGCTCTCGTCGGGCTTACGACGCAGACCGGCAGTGATGCAGATTACGTCGCTCGACGGAATATGTTCGTAACCGCCCGAGACGATCTTCTGATCGGCCATCAGACTCGCGCCGTGCAACAGATCGAGTGCTTGGCCGCCGACCGCTTCGGCATTGACGTCGAGCAGGGCGATCTCGCGGACCACTTTGCCGGTTTGCAGAGCGAACGCGGTGCAAGAGCCGACCAGGCCGGCGCCGCCGATGATGGAGACTTTCATGGTGGGGAAGTGTTTAGTGGTTCGTGTTGGGTGTTTGGGTCAGAAAGGCGCGATGGGCGTCGTGGCAAACTTATTTGCCGAGGGCGGCCATCACACGCTCGGTGATCATCTGGACGAGCGCCTCTTGGTCGTTGCTCGCGGCGGGTGACGACGCGGCAGCGGGAGACGAACTGGTGGTGCGTGGCGCGGTCGGCGGAGCGGGAAACGCCCGACGGTCGACGCCGGTGTAGCTCCAACTCTCGCGGAAGACGTCGTTGGCGCACATGTCGCAGTTCTTCAGCTCTTCGGTGTTGCGTGGGTCTTTCCAGCCCCATTTGTCCTTCAACTCAAGCAGCTCGCGCTCTTCGTTCGGATTGAAGTACTGCACGTGGCCCAAGTCACGAGCGAGCATGAGAATGCGGCAATAAGCGTCGAGGATCTCGGTCCACCAGTACGCCTTTTCGACCGTCTCGCCGTAGCTCACGGTGCCGTGATTGGCGAGGATCATGACGTTCGTCTTCTTCACGAACGGCAACACGGTGTCGGCAAACTTTTGTCCGCCCGGGGTCTCGTAGCGCGTGATCGGCACGTCGCCGAGGAACACCTCGATCTCGGGCAGAATGCATTGCGGAATCGCCTCGCGGGCCACGGCAAACGCGGTGGCGTGCGGCGGATGGCAGTGGACGACGCTCTTGATGTCCGGCCGTTCCTTCATGATCGTCAGGTGCAACAGCACTTCGCTCGTGCGTTTGCGAGCGCCGGCGAGTTGCTTCCCTTCCATGTCGACGAGGCAGATATCCTCGGGGACCATGAAGCCCTTGCTGATCATCGTCGGCGTGCAGAGCACCTCGTTCTCGCTGACGCGATAGGTGATGTTGCCGTCGTTGCCAGCGGCGAAGCCTTTGTTGTAGATGCGGCGACCGATCTCGCACATCTCTTGCTTGATCTTGTGAAGGTTGACGTGGGCCATGGATAGGTTCTCGCAATGTTGACCGACAGGCGTCTCCGCTTTTAATTAGCCCAGGCCTTCAGGCCTGGGAGAACGCGCGGAACCAACCCCTTCTCCCGAGTTTTACGAGGAGGAAGAGGGACGATCGCGCGGGGTTCGCTACCCAGGCCTAAAGGCCTGGGCTAATTAAAAGGGAAGACCTCCAGTCATTCGGCTGGTTGAAATGGATTGGGACTAGAACAAGGGCTTCTGCTTGGGTGACTCGGACTTGGTTGGCGGCTTGGCACTCGGCGGCGAGCGCTTGGGCTTTTCTTTCTTCGCGGCGAACGGTGCACCGGGCAGCGGTTGCACGCGCACTTCGTCGAGAATCGCGGCGTTATAGGCGTCGACTGGCTTGTAGTTCGGTGCAAACGGCTGTGCCGCCTCGCCCCCTTCGCTCACAGCAATCACACATCCCACGCCCGCCCCCAAATCGTCGTACACCGCAAACGGTTCCGACTCCG